>DASWMA010000177.1:0-2055 GCA_036399995.1 Longimicrobium sp.
GCCTCTCCGCCGCCATGCAGCTGGCCCGCGCCCGCCGGCGGGTGCTGGTGGTGGACGCCGGGCTGCCGCGCAACCGCTTCGCCCACGCCTCGCACGGGTTCCTGGGGCACGATGGGAGGCCGCCGTACGACATCCTGCGCGACGCCGCCGCGCAGCTCCGCGCGTACCCCACGGTTGAATTCGTCCACGGAGAGGTGCTGGGTGCGCGCGAGGCGGAAGGCGGGTTCGACGTGGCCCTGGCGGGCGGACGCGAGGAGCGGGGTGCGCGGCTGGTGCTCGCCACCGGGCTGGTGGACGAGCTGCCGCCGATCGCCGGGATGCGCGAGCGCTGGGGCGCCACGGTGCTGCACTGCCCCTACTGCCACGGCTACGAGGTGGCGGACCGCCCCCTGGGTGTTGTTGCGGCCCACCCGCAGTCCGCGCACCAGGGTGTGCTGCTCCCCGACTGGGGCCCCACCACCTACTTCACGCAAGGTATCTTCGAGCCCGACGAAGAGGAGGCGGCGCGGCTTTCCGCCCGCGGGGTGCACATCGAGCGGACGCCGGTGGTGGAGCTGCTCGGCACCGCCCCCGAGCTCGAGGCCGTGCGGCTGAGCGACGGCCGGATCGTGCCTGTCGGCGCCATCTTCACGGCACCCGCCACGCGCATGGCCAGCCCGCTTGCGGAGGAGCTCGGCTGCGCGTTCGACGAGGGCCCGCTGGGCCCGTACATCCGCGTGGACGACAGGAAGCAGACCACCATTCCCGGCGTGTATGCCGCGGGCGACGCGGCGAGCCCGATGCACAACGCGACGCTCGCGTCGGCGGCGGGGGTGATGGCGGGCTTCGGGACGCATCAATCCCTCGTGGCCGACGCCGCGAAGCTGGCGGCCGCCTAGCACCCGATTATACGGGCCGTCGCGCGGCGCGCTGATCCGCCGGAGGCGTGCGGTTGTGAAGGAAGTGGGGCGCGGCGTAGCTTCGTGGCCCGTCCCATCCCGTGCCGCCTCCGTCCTGCCACGCTTCCCGCAATGCACACCTCGCCCGCGATCTCCAGGCGTGTCCCGTCGCTTCCCGCGGCTCCGCGCCCGTCGCCGCGGCTTCGTGCAGCGCCGTACGTGTGCGGGGTGATGCACGCCGCCGCGGGGCTGGTGATGCTGCTGGTGCTGCGCGGCGGCACCGAGGCCGAGCCGTCGCTGACGGCACGGATGGCGTACGTGGAGGCGCACGCGGGGGCGTGGCGCGCCGGGTTCGCGGTGTGGATGATGGCGGGGATGAGCGTCCTCGCGTTCTACGCCTGGTGGGCGTCGGCCGTTCGCAGCAGGCGAATCGCGCTGGCCGCATGCGTCGTGGCGGGAGCCGGGCTGGCGTGCGACCTGACGGGCGAGGCGCTGTACATGCGGCTCCCGCTGCTGGCGGACGACGCCGCTCGCTTCGAGCACCTCCAGCGCGTGGGGACGGTGCTCACGTCGGTGTTCGCGAACGGCTTCTACACCGCCGCGGGGGTGCTGCTGACGCTGGGCACGCCAGGACTCCCGCGGCCCGCGCGGACGCTGGCGTGGGTGGTGTGGACCGCGGGGATCGCGCTGAGCGTGTGCGGTGCCGTGGGGTGGGCGACAGGGCTGGTGGCCGCTTCGGGCGTGCTCTTTCCCGGGCTGGTGCTGCTGGCGCTGCTGCTCCCGCGTTCGCTGCGATGAGGCGGGTGATCGTGCTGGGCGGCACCGGCTTCTTCGGCGCCGCTGCCGCCTCTGCGTTGCGCGAAGCGGGCGTGCCGGTGACGACCGCCGCCCGCCGGGCGGGCGACGTGCAGGTAGACGCGCAGGATCCCGGATCGCTGCGCCGCACGCTGCGGGCGCGGGACGTGGTGCTCGACGCGGCCGGCCCCTTCCAGGCGCGCGGCTCCGCGCTCGCCGAGGCCGCCGTGGAGGTGGGGTTCGACGTGGTGGACCTGGCCGACGCGTCGGCCTACGTGCGCGGCGTGGTGGCGATGGACGAGCGCGCCGCGGCGGCCGGCGTGCGGCTTCTTCCCGGGTGCAGCACCGCGTCCGCCGTGTCGCACGCGATGGTGGCGTGGAG
>DASWMA010000178.1:0-4028 GCA_036399995.1 Longimicrobium sp.
CGAAGGTGCGGGTGTACGCCAGGTTGGCGTTCAACTGCGGGAGCGCCTGCGCGCGGGTGGCGCGCACCTCGGCGGCCGCGAGCTGCACCTCGCTGCGCGCGAGGCGGATCTCGTCGCTCTCGCTGAGCGCGCGCGTGAGCGCGGCCTCGAGCGAAAGCGCCACGGTGTCGCGGCCGGCGGCTGCGGCCGGCGCCTGCTGCGCGTATGCGGGCGACGTGGCGGCCAGCAGCAGCGCCGCGGCGGCCGCGATGGACGATCGGTTCATTCCGTTTCTTCTTCCCGGGCGGTCGCCCGCCCCCGTATATCGGTCGGCTTCAACGGCGGCGACGGCGGTCCCGTCGTCACCGGTCTCGAAATCCACGGCTTCGTGCTCCGGCGGGATCCCCACCATCAGCAGCCACCGCGGCCCACCGGCCGGAGCGGGCCTCACGGGCGCCTCCGGTCCGGCTTGCGGAGCTGGCGCAGCGTGCGCTCCACGTTGCGCAGCGCGAACGAGTGCAGCCGGCAGAGCGTAGCGAAGCGCTCGCGCACCACGGGGTGCTGCGCGGCGCCGCTCCCGGCGCCGGCGTCGGCCACGTCGCGCAGGCGGCGCATCCACTCCAGCCGCCGCTCCAGCAGGTTCACCGCGGCGTCGCTGCGCGCGCGGTAGTAGTCGCGGCGGTCGCCGGGGTGGCTCACCCGCTCCACCAGCCCCCACTGCTCCAGCATCCGCGCGTTGGTGCTGATGCTGGCCTTGCTGGCCTGCAGCCGCTCGGCGATCTCGTCCAGCGGCAGCGCCTCGGCCGAAAGCAGGAGGAGCGCGGCGATCCGCCCGGCGATGCGCGGCCCGCCCTCCTGCTCCAGGAGGCGTGCGAACTGCTCGATGAACTGGTCCTCACCCGACGCCTTGCCTGCAATTGATGCAGTTCGTTCAGTATCCATTAAACATCACAGGTACAGAAAGATTGCGCACCCGCCGCCGTTCAGCGGCGGGTCTTCGCGACCTCGGCTCCCAGCTTCCGCAGCGACTCGATGGCCAGCGTGTTGAAGCGGATCACCTCGTCGAAGCGCCCGGTGGTGGCCGGCGGCAGCGTGCCCAGCCGGTCGCGCGAGTGGTTCACGCGCTCGATGAACAGCTGCATCCGCGCGATCTGCCGCTCCACCAGCCGCTCCGACATGTCGGCGGCGATGCGGTAGTAGTCGCGCCGGTCGCCGGGGCGGGTGACCCGCTCGGCCACGCCCCACTCCTCCAGCAGGCGGGCGTTGGAGCTGACGCTCCCCTTGCTCACCCGCAGCGCCTCGGCCAGCTCGTCGAGCGTGGAGTCGCGCTCCACCAGCATCAGCAGCCCGAACAGGCGGCCCGCGATGCGCGCCACCCCTTCTTCCTCGAAATGCCGGCCCATCATCTCGATGAACCCGTCCGTCGCTTCACTCATCCGGATGCTCGATGCGGGGTAGGCCCATGCTGCTGGAATGAAGATACCGCGATTTGACCGTTTAGTCAATCCTGAACGAACTGCATGAAACAGATGAGGGGCGCCGCGGCCTCAGTCGTGGCGGGAATGTCGCAGGCCCGGGATGCCGGCACGCGCGTCACATTTTTCGTAAGGCGTTCATCCGCAACGGGATCGGGCGTCGGTGGCACGGTGGGGTGCGAACTTGCCTGACCTCGCTCTCCCCCGAGGGGAGGACACCGGAGCGATGAGGAGGGCTGATGTACCACGCTGCCTTTCAACCCCTGCCCGCCAGCGGCGTCACGCGCGACACCCTGGCGGCGGCGAACGTCGTGCGCCTGGTGCGCGACTTCGCCGCCACCATCCCGCGCACGGGCTACGTCGTGCCCACGGCGGAGCAGACGGAGGGGATGGTGCGCTGCGCCACGCTGCTGATGCGGGGCACCCCGCCCGGCGAGGTGAGCGCCCAGGCCGCGCCGCTGGGGTACGAGGCGTTCGGCTTCTACGACCACGTGATGGACCGGATGCTGTCGGTGCTGCGGCCGGTGCTTCCGGTGGCGTCCGGAACCGCCCCGTTCTGGGGCCTGTACGTCTTCTCGCCCGCGGCCGGCTCGCGCGTGGTGGTGCAGGCTCCGCATCCGCTGTTCGACCTGCATTCGGATCTGACGGCGGCGCAGGCGTTCCAGGGCGGCGACGCCGTGGCGCTGTTCGTGGCCGGCGCGCACCGCCACGCAGGCGGCACGGCTCCGCCGCTGGCCGACCCGGCCCGCTACGCGCCCTCGGTGTTCAATGAGATCCACCGGGTGGCGCTGGCCGAGCTGAAGCCGGCGGCTGTAGTGCAGTTCCACGGGTACGACGGCGAGCCCTCGGCGGTGAACGTGATCGTGTCGGCGGGTCTGCACGAATCGGAGGTCGCGGGCTCGCCGGCCCAGGTGGCGCTGGTGGAGGCGGTGAAGGCCGAGCTGCGTGGCGAGACCCTTCACCGCAGGCTCGACCAGCCCGGCGCCGCATCGGCCACCACGCTCGTGCCGAACGGCGCCCGCGTGGAAGGGCTGATGGGCGAGGAGAACGAGCAGCGGAAGACCATGCGCGCGCTGGGCTCGGCCGTGCCTTTCCTGCACCTGGAGGTGCACGATACCGTCCGCTGCGCGCGGCCCTCCGACGCGTGGAACGTGCGCGCCACCTGGCGGCTGGCGCTGAGCGTGATGGACGCCGTGCACAAGGCGCTGGGGCAGGGCCGGCCGGCCGAGAAGCCGTTCCCCATGCTGGGCTTCGACCGCAACGAGTACCCGGGCCGCACGGCGTTCGACGCCGCGGTGTCGGAGCTCGACGGCGCGATGGCGACCTGGATCCACCACTCCCCCTTCGGCTTCGTGGGGTACCACCTCGACGCGCCCGGCTTTCTGGCCAAGGGGATCGACCGGGCGCAGCGGTGGACGGGGCGGCGCAGGCGGCTGCAGATGCTGGGGTGGAACGTGAAGCCGCTCTTCTTCGGCAACCTGTACCCGTTCGAAGGCGCGTCCGACCTGACCGCCGCGCAGGGCGGGGAGGGTGCCGCGCACGCCGCCGCGGCCGAGAAGGAGGCGCTGGCCGAGGGGTTCGCCGCCGGCACGGTGGTCTACCTCGACGTGGAGAACACCTTCGACCCCGACGCCGCGAAGCAGCCGAACCTGCGCCGGTACGTGAGCGAGTGGCTGGAGACCTTCGCCGTGAACGAGACCGGCTACCGCCCCGGCGTGTACTGCTCGTACCTCTCCGCGCCCGCCATCAGCGCCATCGCGCCGAACGGAACGGTGTTCTGGGTGCACAACGTGAGCTGCCCCGGGCCGGGGCGATCTCCGGGGTGCCGCGTGGGCCCGCCGCCACCGCTGGCCGACAGCGGCTTCAAGGACGCCACCGTGTGGCAGTACGCCAAGGCGCCCATCGACTACCCGCCCGACTTCGCGGAGTGCGGCAGGGGAACCGAGCTGGGGTCCGGGTACATCAAGGCGGCGCCCGCCGGAAGCGACCCCACCGTGATGGAAACGCTCGACGTGGAGACCTGCTGGACGCCGCCGTACGGCAGCCTGGTGCAGTGGACGGCCGAGGTGGACCTGGACGTCGCCGCCGCCGACCCGGTGGTGAAGCCGCTCCGCATCCCGTTCTTCCTGGTGCCGATCTGGTTCGAGGCGACGACGCCCACCGGGAGGGTCATCTTCCGGTTCCGGATCGGGATCGGCGGGACGATCATCGTCCGCCCCCCGCGCGGCGGCGGGGACCCGGGCGGGCCGATCCAGTTCGGCGCGGGGGAACGGCTGCGGATGGTGGGCGAAGGCGTGGTGTCGCTCGCCGTGGCCGCCATCGCGGCGTGGTCCACGCGGCGGCCGGTGGCGCTGGCCGCGCCGCAGCTGCGTGCGCTGGCCGGCGCGAAGTTCTCGGCCGCGCTCACCGGGCGGATCGGCGCGGCCGGCCGGGACGCGGCTGCGCGGCCGCGCTGAGCTGGAATCTCACGGGGGACTCAGAGGTACACTGAGGGATGTCTCGTACGATGTCGCGAGGTATCGTTCTGGTTCCAGCGCTGAAAGAATCTCACGCAGAGCAGCAGAGAAGCAGAGG
>DASWMA010000179.1:0-4837 GCA_036399995.1 Longimicrobium sp.
CCCCGGCGTCCACACGTGCCGCCACCCCTCCGCGCCGGGAACGTCACCCGCGTCGCCGTCCAGCGTGGCGTCCACCGTCACGGGCGGCGCCATGGCGCGGGCGGTGGCGTGGCCCTGCTGCACGGCGGCGATCCACTCGGGCGGCGCGCCGCAGCGGCGGAACAGCTCCGCGCGGTACTCCGCCTCTTCGTCGGGGTGCGCGGCGGCGTGGGCCATCCGCTCGGCGTCGAGCCGGCCCATCAGCACCCGGGCGCCCGAGGCGCTCTTCACGCGCGCGGCCAGCCCCACGTGGTCCATGTGCATGTGCGTGACCACGTGCACGGCCACCGCCTCCCATCCCCCCGCCACCTCGCCCACGCCGGCCTCGAGCGCGGCCCAGGCGTCTTCGGTGCCCAGCCCGCCGTCCACCAGCATCCAGCGCCCCGCGGGCAGCTCCGCCAGGTACGCGTGCACCTGCGGCGGCCGCCCCGGCATGGGCGTGGTCACGCGCCACACGCCGGGCGCGACGCGGGTGGGCCGTGCGGCGGCTGGATTGTCGGTGTTCAAGTAAATAAAGCCCCGGTGGGCAGATAGGCAAGAAAAACCTGTGCCGCGCCCGCGGGAGCACCCGGCGGCGCGGCGCAGCCGAATCTAGGCGGGAGGCGGCGTGGAGGGAACCAAGGCCGCGCGGGGGCAGGGCCGGGGCGCCCCGGCCGGGCTCGTGAAAAGGCGGCTGAAGCCGCAGCAACAACTACGGTAAGCCTCGCAAACCGAGCGAGGCTGTTCGGTCGGATTCCGGTTCCTCGCGAAGATCACTGCCCGGGGAAGTCCGCGAAGGCGGACTGCGTGCCGTTGTAGCGGCGAGTTCACTTGCATATTCCGCCTCCTGCCTCCTGCCTCCTGCCTCCTGCCTCCGCGCGGAGCGGCGTGGCGGCCTCGACCTGGACGGCGGAAACGACGAACGGCCGCCCGGGTGGGCGGCCGTGTCGTCGTCGTTCTTCCGTCAGGTCGGGGCCTGGATCAGGCCGGGACGGGCTCGGCTTCCAGCTCGCCGGCCATGGCCACGGCCTTCACCTTCACGCCGTCCTCGTTCCACACCTTGAAGCAGTCGTAGCCGAACTCGCGGGCGGCGCGGATCTGGTCGGGGTAGCCGAAGTAGTCTTCCCACCCCATCTGCTGCGCCTTCCACCGGCAGTCCCAGTGGAAGCTCACGCGGCGCACCTCGGCCGCGGTGTGCAGCTCGGCGGTGCCGCGGAAGTACTCGCAACCGGACGATGCGCGCACCTCGATTGATTCGATGTGCAGCTCCGGGTATTCTTCCAGCGCCTTGGAGAGCCAGCGCTCCACCTTCACTCCCGGGCAGTCGCGGTTGAACGCGATGCGCTCGTTGGGGCGGCCGTCGCGAAGGAAGCGCTCGACGGCATCGCGGAACTGCTCCGTGGCGCTGGAGCGTTCCAGCAACTGAAAGATCTTCATCCGGGTCCGGGGCGGGGAAGCGGACAGGTGGCGCGGTGGACCGCCAAACATAACAGCGCCGCCCAGTTCCGCCAAGCTCTTGCCGTTGACTCACTTGCAAGGCCTTTTCCGAATCTGCCACGCGCGGTCCGTTTCTCACCTCTCGCCCACCGAGCACCGCCGCCATCCGTGACCGAAACCGCCGCGCCAAACGCCGAGAACCGCCCCGACCTGCGCCCCCCTCCCGAGGTGGTGCGCATCGCCCGGAAGCTGGAAGACGCGGGGTTCAGCACCTGGGCCGTGGGCGGCGCCGTGCGCGACGCGCTGGCCGGGCACGGCGAAGGGAAGGACTGGGACCTGGCCACCGCCGCCCGCCCCCGCGACGTGCAGCGCCTCTTCCGCAAGACGGTTCCCGTGGGGGTGGCGCACGGCACGGTGGGGGTGCTGGGCGCCGACAACCGGCTGGTGGAGGTCACCACCTTCCGCCGCGACGTGGAGACCGACGGCCGCCACGCGAAGGTCTCGTTCAGCGACACGGTGGAGGAAGACCTGCAGCGGCGCGACCTCACCATCAACGCCATCGCCTGGCACCCGCGCACGCACGAGGTGCGCGACCCGCACGGCGGCCTCCCCGACCTGCGCGCGGGGGTGATCCGCACCGTGGGCGACCCGCGCGAGCGCTTCCGCGAAGACCGCCTGCGCGTCCTCCGCGCGCTGCGCTTCGCCGGGCGCTTCGGCTTCCGCATCGACCTGGCCACGTGGGCGGCCGCGCGCGAGTCGGCCCCCGAGATGCCGCGCCTTTCCGCCGAGCGGGTGCGCGAAGAGCTGCTGAAGGTGCTGAAGGAGGTGAAGCGCCCCTCCGATTCGCTGCGGCTCTACGAGTCGTCCGGCGCGCTGGCCGTGCTCTACCCCGAGCTGCAGGCGTGCGTGGGGGTGCCGGATGGGGACGAAGACGTGTGGACGCACCTGCTGCGGAGCGCCGACGCGGCCCCGCCCAGCCGCATCCCGCTGCGGCTCACGGCGCTCCTGCACGACGTGGGGAAGCCGCACACGCGGGGCGAGGACGGCGCCTTCCCCGGCCACGCCGAGGCGGGCGCGGCGCTGGTGATGGGGATGATGACGCGCCTGCGGTTCAGCAACGCCGAGCGCGACCTCGCCACGCACCTGGTGGCGCAGCACGAAGGCCTTCCCGCGCCCGACGCGCCCGCGGCCGAGGTGCGGCGCTGGCTGCGCGTGGTCGGCCGTGGATACGTGCACGACCTGCTGCGGCTGGAGCTCTGGAACGCACGGGGGCGCGCGGCGGTAGACGAAGAGCGGGTCCGCGCCGCCGAGGCGCTCCGCCGCCGCGCCGACGCCCTGATGCGCGCCGGCGCCGCGCTGGAGATCGGCGACTTGGCCATCGGCGGCGCGGAGCTGCGGGCGCTGGGGGTGGCCGCCGGCCCGCGCATGGGCCAGATCCTGCGCGACCTGCTGGAGCGCGTCACCGACGATCCCGCGCTCAACACCGTAAGCGCGCTGACCGAGATCGTCCGCCGCGACCTGGAAGACGTGGAATGACCGGCGGCCGGCTCCTTGCGACCCGGGCTCTCTTTCGTCTCCACGTGCGGTTCGTGCCCGCGGGCGAGCCGCCGACGCGTTCTTCCGTATCCCAAGCACCCGTTGTCATGCGCCATCGCCGCTTTGCCCCCGTTCTGCTCGCACTCGCGCTCCTCGCCCTCGTCTCCACGGCGGCGCGCGCGCAGACGCATCTCAACGGGACCTGGACGCTGAACCGGGAGCGGAGCGACGACGTCCGCGCGGCCGTCGAGAACGCGATCCGGGGGATGAACTTCGTGGCGCGCCCCATCGCACGCGGGCGCCTGCGCAAGGCCAACGTGGCGTACGAGCGCCTGGTGATCGACAACGCGGGAGACAGCGTGAACGTCACCTACGACGTACGCGCGCCCGTGATCACCCCCGCCAACGGGGCCACGGTGCTGTGGCGGCGCGAGGATGGCGACGAGTTCGACGTCAACACGCGGTGGGAGGGCGGCCGGCTGGAGCAGAGCTTCCGGGCACCGGGCGGCCACCGCGTGAACGTCTACAGCGTGAGCGCCGACGGACGCACGCTCACCATGGACGTTACCCTCACCTCGCCGCGCCTGTCGGCGCCGCTGCGGTACAAGCTGGTCTTCGACCGCGCATCGTGACGGCCGGTGGAACGATCGAGGAGGGAAGAAGACGGATGAGCGAACAAAGGCCGGCCGGACGCATGCGCCCGGCCGGCCATCGGTCATCGGCCGCTCAGCACTGGTTGGCGCAGGTGGGGCCCTGGTAGGTGCAGTGGTACGCGCAGGTGTAGTTCGGGGCCGGGAAGGTGATCGCGGCGTGCGCCACCACGGTGCCCGTCGCCTCTGCGGCGGCGGCGGTCCCGAACGATTCGACCGACAGACTCTCGACGTTCAGCGACAGCTTCTTCACTCTGGCTCCTTTGCGAATGACGTCCGCACGGCGGCTACGGGAATCGGCCTCCATGCCCTTTGGTGCCAGGAAGTTTAACGTGGCTAGATGCAGATGTCTACCCTGCCTCCAAACTGATACGTCGTGGACGTGATACCTGACCTCGTGATGAGAACCGGGAGAATACGATGAGCCAGCCCGAAGCGTGGATGCGTGGGCCCGTGCCCGGCATCCCGCCGCTGCTGATGCCGGTGGCGCACGCGCTGATCGGCGCGCGCGAAGACGTGGAGGCCGCGATTCTCGAGCTGGACGCGGAGGTGCTATGGGCGCGGCCCGGGGGCGCGGCGCCGGCGGGGTTCCACGCCCTGCACCTGGCGGGCTCGCTCGACCGGCTGTTCACCTACGCCCGCGGCGAGGCGCTGTCGGAAGAGCAGTTCGCCGCGCTCGCGCGCGAGCAGGCGCCCGGCGACCCGCCCCCCGCCGCGCGCGAGCTGATCGCGGTCGTGGATGCGCAGGTCGAGGAGGCGCTGGCGCAGCTCCGTGCTACCGATCCCGCCACGCTGCTGGAGTTCCGGGGCGTGGGCCGCAAGCAGCTCCCCAGCAACGTGCTGGGCCTCCTCTTCCACGCGGCCGAGCACACCCAGCGCCACGTGGGTCAGGTGGTCACCACGGCGAAGATCGCGCGGTCGGCGGCGGCCGGCGGCTAGCGCGGGTCGTAGCCGTAGCAGTCCCACCAGCTTGCCGGCCACGGCCGCTGCCTGCGCGCCCGAGACGGTGGCGAACAGGTTGTCGATGATCTGCTTGAGCGTCTGCGGCGAATCGAAGCTCGCGCCGTGCTGCGGCTTGATCGAGTATCGCTCCGAGAGCGCGCCGGGGCGGGTCAATGACGATGTGATACCGCGTTGCAGGGCCTCGTTCGGGGATCATGATCCCAAAGAACATGTCTCACGCAGAGCAGCAGAGG
>DASWMA010000180.1:0-3135 GCA_036399995.1 Longimicrobium sp.
AGGCGCCCCCAGGCGCCAGGGAGGGGGCCCCCACGGCGGCCGCGAATCCGCCGGGATGTCGAGATGTACCGCGCGCGGAGCGCCAGGGAGAGGCCCGCCCTCAGAACACGCGCGGAATCGCCGCCGTCACGATCAGGCGCGCCTTGCCGATGTCGCGGGTGGGGTCGGCGTACAGGATGAAGCTGGCCAGGCGGAAGGCGATCCCCGCGCCCACGTTGTGCGTCCACGGCGGCGAGCTGTCGCCGCTCCAGGCGGCACCGGCCACCCACGCACCCACCACGCTCGGCGCGCCCACGAACGGCACTTGCAGCGGCAGGGGGACGCTGTAGCGCGCGTCCACGAACGCGAGGTGGTCGCCGCGGTAGTCCGCGATCCGCAGCGTGGGGATGGTGGAGGGGCCGCCCAGGATCTGGTAGCGCTGCGGCGGCGCGTCGCTGGCGATCGGCGCCGCGCCGCGCAGGTACACGCTGAGCGTGTGGGTGCGAAAGGCGATGGTGGTGTAGGTGGCGTCGCCCGCCACCCGCGTGAAGTCTGCATCCGTTGCCGAGCCGGCGAACGAGCGCTCCACCTGCGCGCTGGCGGTGAGCTGCGACACGCGGCCGATCATCCGCACCTCGGCGCCGCCGAACGCGGAGACGATCGTCCCCTCGGCGATGTCGGGGTTGGGCCGGTCCTTGTCGTTGCTGTCCCAGATGGAGAACACGTGCCTGGCCCGCAGCGACCGGGCGCGCTCCCACTGCACGCCCGCGCGCGGGTTCAGCCAGCTCTCCCCCGCGATCAGCGGCTTGCCTACGGGGCGCGCCACCATCACCTGCAGCAGGTCGGCGTCGTAGTAGTCGCGGTAGTCGCGCCCGGTACTGAGCACCGACAGCGAGTTGGAGAGGTCGCCGCGCTGCCAGGCGTCGTTGGTGCGCGTGGCGCGCGACGCCTCGCCCTGGATCTGCACGTTCTGCACGCGCAGCGGCACCGCGAAGCGCACGCCGCCGCCCAGCCGGTCCGGGTTCTCGAAGCGCCAGGCGATCCACGGGTTCAGCCGCGGCCCGCTGTCGTTGCGGGTGGGGAGGATCTGCGCCCCCAGGGTGGCGGTGAACCCGTTCACCCGGTCGTAGGTGGGGAGCGGGCGCGCCGCCAGCGACAGCAGCCGCGCCGGCGGCCGGGGGATGATGCGCGCCGCGTAGGTGGCCGTGTCGCCGAAGGCGGTGTCGCCCGGGAGCGCCACGCGAGCGCCCGGGCGCGTCTCGAGCACGCGCCCCATGGTGGCCAGCGACGACGAGTAGACCTCGCCCCCCACCAGCGCGATGTCGCCGCGCACCACCGCGCGGGGCCGCACGAAGAAGTGGCCGCCGATCACGGCCACGCTCCCATCGATCGTCCCCTCCAGCCGCACGTCGGCGTCGTACACCACCACGTCGCCGGGGGCGCGGAAGGTGGCGGGGAGGATGGTGTCGCGGTCGAAGCGCAGGTAGGTGCCGCGCGCCAGGATCGCGCGCGCCAGCTCGGCCGCGGGCGAGCGGTCGTCGCCGGCGATCCGGATGTCCTGCGCGGCCAGCGGCCCCGCCAGCAGCAGCAGGAGGGCCGCGGCCAGCGCGGTGGGGCGGAAGGTCATCTCACAGCTCCAGGAAGTTGCGCAGGATGTCCTTCCCTGACTCGCTGGCGATGGATTCGGGGTGGAACTGCACCCCCCACACCGGGTGCTCCCGGTGGCGCACCGCCTGGATCTCGTTCTCCCACCCCGGCTCGTCGGTCCATGCGATCGCCTCGAGCTCTTCCGGCAGCGTGCCCGGCTCGATCACCAGCGAGTGGTAGCGCGCCACGGTGAAGGGCGTGGGCACGCCGCGCAGGATCCCCACGCCGGTGTGGCGGACGGGGCTGGTCTTGCCGTGCATCACCCGCCCGGCGCGCACCACGTTGCCGCCGTACGCCGCGCCGATCGACTGGTGCCCCAGGCACACGCCCAGGATCGGCGTCGTGGGCCCCAGCCGCCGGATCACGTCCACACTCACGCCGGCCTCGTTGGGGGTGCACGGGCCGGGGGAGATCACGATCCGCTCCGGCGCCATCGCCTCGATCTGCTCCACCGAGAGCTCGTCGTTGCGGCGCACCTCCAGCTCCGCCCCCAGCTCGCCCAGGTACTGCACCAGATTCCACGTGAAGGAATCGTAGTTATCGATCACCAGGATCATGCGTTAGCCTCGCTCGTCCAACGTCGCGTCCACCGTCCGCGGACGTCCCTCCATTCGCAGACAGCCGCAGCGCCCGGTGTGGGAGGGACGCTGCGGCTGGCTCAATCTGGCGCGGACACGGCGGTTTGCGGAAGGGGCGACGCGGCCCGGGGCCCTCTCCCTGGCGCTTCGCGCCTGTCCCTCCCCCAAAACAACCTGGGGAGGGACCTGGGCTCGCTTCGCACGCGGCGACGACGACGGAGGGACGACCGGCAACTTCCTCGCCTCCCCTGTCCGCCGGCTCAGTGCATCAGCACCGTCTCGGCGAGCGCGGCGGCGGTGGAGAGGGCGAGCAGCCCCAGCGCCGCGCGCGGATTGCGCTGCGGGTACACCACGGCCACGTAGAACGCCGCCGCCATGCTGAGGATCCGCGCCACCAGCTGGGCCGGGTTGGGCCCCAGCAGCGGGGTCAGCGCCAGGAAGAGCGCGAAGTACAGCACCATCCCGATCAGCGCCCCCGAGATGATGTAGGGCAACCGCTGCGCGAAGCTCTGCCGTCTGGCGCGCACCACCGCCGGCTCGGCCGTCACCGCCGGTTCGGACGCCACCACGGGCTCGGGCGTCACCCCGGACTGGGACGCCACCGTGGGCTCGGGCGCCACCGCGGGGTCGGCCGCGGTCTTCTCTCTGTCGTCCATCGTCCTTGTGCCCGGGTGATGGGCGCGGTGCTCCCGCGCCACGCAGTCAGTACAACAGCCAACCGACGAGCAGCCCCGCCGCGAGGCAGGCGGGAAGGGCGGTGATCGCCCAGCGCCGTCTGGGGTCCGGATATCCGTCCACGAAGCACAGCCAGATCGCCACGCCCACCCCGCGCCCGATCCCCTTGCTCATCGCGTGGCCCACGAGCGGATCGAGCGAGAGGCGCACCAGGATATCGAAGACCCACCCCACCACGAACCCGACCACGAGCCAG
>DASWMA010000181.1:0-9357 GCA_036399995.1 Longimicrobium sp.
CGCAGGCGGAGATGGAGATGGCGCACGACGAGCTGCAGCGCGCCAACGAGGACCTGGCGGAGCGCACCAGGGACGCGGAGCGCGCCCGGGCGGCGGCGGACGAGGCGAACGCGGCCAAGAGCGCCTTCCTGGCCACCATGAGCCACGAGCTGCGCACCCCGCTGAACGCCATCGCCGGCTACGCGCAGCTGCTGGAGATGGGGATCCACGGCGAGGTGAACGACACCCAGCGCGAGTACCTCGAAAAGATCCGCCGCAACCAGATGCACCTGCTGGGGCTGATCAACGACGTGCTGAACTTCGCCAAGATCGAGGCGGGGCAGGTGCAGTACGACATCGGCGACGTGCCGCTGGACGAGACGCTGGCCGCCGTGGAGGCGCTGATCGAGCCGCAGGTGTCGGCGCGGAAGCACCAGTACACCTACCGCCGCGGCGACGCGGGGGTGCAGGTGCGCGCCGACCGCGACCGGGTGGAGCAGATCATCCTGAACCTGCTGAGCAACGCGGTGAAGTTCACCGCGCCGGGCGGGCGCATCGTGATGGAGTGGGAGGCGGAAGACCGGGTGGTGCGCGTCCGCGTGCGCGACTCGGGGCGCGGGATCCCCAACGAGAAGCTGCCGGCGATCTTCGAGCCGTTCGTGCAGGTAGACCCGGCGCTCACCCGCAGCAGCGAGGGGACGGGTCTCGGGCTCGCCATCAGCCGCGACCTGGCCCGCGCGATGAAGGGCGACCTGACGGTGGAGAGCCGCGAGGGCGCCGGCTCCACCTTCACCCTCACCCTCCCCCGCGCGCGCGACCTCCCCGGCGCCGCATCGCAGCCCGAGCAGCGCGTGGCGTAAAGACCGCTGGAAATCTCACGCAGAGCAGCAGAGCAGCAGAGAACCGCGATGAGTTCTCTGCTGCTCTGCTGCTCTGCGTGAGCCTTTTGCTGGATGTCGGGTGCGGCGGCGTCAGCCCTCGCGCGCGGCGTCGATTCGGGCGAGGGTGGCGCGGAGGGCCAGCACGCGGGCGTCGTCGGCGCCGTCGCGGCCGGTGAACCACTCGGCGGCGCGCTGCAGGTAGGGGCGCGCGCTCTCTCCCTCGCCCGCGGCGGCCAGCAGCTCGCCCAGCTTGGCCAGGTCGCGCGCCACGCTGTTGTGCCGCGGCCCGTACACCCGCTCGTCGATCTGCAGCGCCTTGCGGTAGGCGTGGCGCGCGGCCTCGCCGTCGCCCTCGCGCGCGTGCAGGTCGCCCAGGTTGCTCAGGATGGTGGCCATGAACGGGTGCCCCCCGCCGAACACCGGCTCGGCCAGCGCCAGCGCGCGGTTGAACCACGTCCGCGCGCGCTCGTTCTCACCCGCGCGCACCAGCAGCAGCGCGGTGTTGTTCACGTGCGTGATCACGATGCGGTCGCCGGGCCCCGCGGCGGCCTCCAGGATCTCGGTGGCGCGCACGGCGTTGCGCGCCATCCGCGCCCACTCGCCCAGGTGCAGCAGCGCGCCGTTCAGGTAGGTCAGGTCCCACGCCACGCGCACGTCGTCGTCGCCGTGGGCGCGGGCGCGGGCCTCGGCGGCGCGGGTGAGCAGGTCGCGCGCGGCGGTGGCGTCGGCGCGCACCTCCAGCACGTAGCGCCCGGCCAGGTGCAGCACCTGCGCGGCCGACGCCAGCCCCGCGCCGTGCTCGGCCGCGCACCCGGCCGCCGCGTCGGCGTGCGGGAGGAGGCGCTCGCAGGGGGCGTGGCTCTCGGGCTTCACCGGGTCTGCCGGGAAGGCCTTCTCCACCAGCGCGGTGGCGGCCCCCGCCCAGCCCAGGCGCGCGTCGCCGTCCATCCGCTCGGCCGCGGCGCGCACCAGCGCCTCGTTCATCACCAGGTCGTCGCCCGCCACGCCGCCGGCGCCCGCGTCGAGCAGCGCGTCCCACACCCGCTCGCGCCCCTCGGCGTCGCGCAGGGCCCCGGCCAGGGTGTCGGGGAGCGCGTCGGCGCCGGCCTCCAGCGCCCACACGGGGATCGGGTGCGCCGCGCCCAGGCAGGCGCACAGCAGCACCAGGCTGGCGGCGGCGGGGCTGGCCGCCGCCAGCCGGTCGAGCGCGGCGGGCGGGTCGGTCTCGGACAGGGTCATCGGGTTCCGGTGGCGGACAGGGCGGGGGCAGTGCCGGCTTCGGCCGCCCTGCGGATGGATCGGAGCAGCTCCATGCGGATCAGCGCGCTGAACGGGCCCACGATGCGCCAGTAGCGGAGGAAGCTGCGGCGGCTCGCAGCGTCGGTGCAGCGCACCCGCGTCTCGGTGACGAGCACGGTGGCGCCGCCGTCATCGCGCAGCGCGAAGTTCCAGGTGGCCACGGCGAAGCCGGGGCGGTCGAACCCGCGGATCTCCTGGGCCGTCACCCGCTCGATGTTCCCGGAGGGGCGCCAGAACCTGCCCGCCACCCCCAGCAGCAGCTCGTCTTCCACCCGCTCGTCCAGCAGCACGAAGCCGGCGCGCAGCAGCCCGCCTTCGGCCCCCTCGCGCGCCTTCCGCCGCCCGGCGCGGGTGAAGAGCGACGGCAGCATCCGCAGCGCCATCAGCGCGCGGATCACCGGCGGGCGGCCGAAGTCGAGCCGCCGCACGTGCCCCCACACCACGCTTCGCGGCGCCCGGATCCGCGTCTCGTGGCGCTCATGCGCGTCGAACGCGGGCATCCACTGGTCGATCAGCATGGCTCGGGCACGGGTGGCGAGGGGCGGCGGACGGCGCTGCATTGCAAGGTAATACGGAATCGGCCGGGGACGAGTGTCACGAGCGCACCTCTTTTCCTCATCGCCCCCAACAGCAGGTGAACGCGGAGCATCGGAGTGGAAGGGAGTCAGGGGGAGAGGGGCGAGCGGTTCTCCCCCTGACTCCCTTTCCTCCGTTGCTCCGCGTTCATGGCAGTTGGAGTTGCTCTCCTTTCGACAGAGCCGCGGGAGAAGGGGAGAACCGCGACTGCTGCACGCGCCGGAGTGCTCCGTGCAGGCTGACGGGAGATGAAGCGCGCCCGCGGGAGGCGAACGACTCTCGCACGTTCGCACGCTCGCACTTTCGCACTTCCCTTGACGCAACCGCGCCCACCGCCAACCTTCCACGGCATGATCCTGAAACGCTTCTACGACGAAAGCCTGGCCCACGCGAGCTGGCTGGTGGGCTGCTCGGCCACCGGCGAGGCGCTGGTGGTGGACCCCAACCGCGACGTGGAGCAGTACACCGAGGCCGCCACGCGCGAGGGGCTGAAGGTGACGCACGTGGCCGAGACGCACATCCACGCCGACTTCGTGTCGGGCGCGCGCGAGCTGGCGCAGCGCACCGGCGCCGTGCCGCACCTCTCCGACGAGGGCGGCGACGAGTGGCGCTACGGGTGGGCCAGGGAGGCCGATGCCGTGCTGCTGAAGGACGGCTCGCGCTTCATGGTGGGGAACGTGCGCGTGGACGTGATGCACACCCCCGGGCACACCCCCGAGCACCTCTGCTTCATCGTCACCGACACCGCCGGCGCCGACCGGCCGATGGGGGTGTTCACCGGCGACTTCGTGTTCGTGGGCGACGTGGGCCGCCCCGACCTGCTGGAGCGCGCCGCCCAGTACGCGGGTACGATGGAGGCGGGCGCCCGCACCCTCTTCGGGTCGCTGCGCCGCTTCGCGTCGGCGCTGCCGGACTGGGTGCAGCTCTGGCCGGCGCACGGCGCGGGCTCGGCGTGCGGCAAGGCGCTGGGCGCGGTGCCGCAGACCACGCTGGGCTACGAGAAGCTGTTCAACTGGGGATTGGCGGAAGAGGACGAGGAGGCGTTCGTGCGCGCCGTCCTCTCGGGCCAGCCGGAGCCGCCGATGTACTTCGCCGAGATGAAGCGCGTGAACCGCGACGGGCCACGCGTGCTGGGCGGCTTCCGCGTGGCCAAGCGCCTGCCGAACGCCGACCTGGCCGACACGGCCACCTCGGGAACGGTGATCGACACCCGCCGCGCGGCGGCCTTCGGCGCGCGGCACGTGCCGGGCACGCTCAGCGTTCCCCTGGGGAAGCAGTTCAGCACCTGGGCCGGGTCGGTGGTCCCCTACGGCAAGCCGTTCTGGATGATCGTGGAGGACGAGTGCGCGGCGAAGGCGGTGCGCGACCTGGCCATGATCGGGCTGGACGAGTGCGCCGGCTACTTCCCCCCCGAGGCGGTGGAGGCGTGGATCCGCGACCACGGCGGGCGCGCGTCGGTGGCCGAGGTGGCGGGCGACGAGCTGGAGGCGCGGCGGGCCGCGGGCGCCGAGATCATCGACGTGCGCAACCCGGGCGAGTTCGACGCCGGCCACATCCCCGGCGCGGTGAACCTGCCGCTGGGCCGCCTGGCCGAGCGCCTGGGCGACGTCCCGCGCGGGCGGCCGCTGGTGGTGCACTGCCAGGGCGGCGCGCGCGCCAGCGTGGCCATCGGCCTGCTGCAGGCGCGCGGCTTCGGCGAGGTGGGGCACCTGGCCGGCGACTTCGCGCAGTGGTCCGCGGACGGCCGCCCGGTGGAGAAGGGCGCGCCGGTTCCCGCGTGAGCGCGACGGACCGCCGCGGCAGGTGCGGGGGTACGTTCGTCACGATCGAACCGTGATGGGGAGATTTCCCGACTGACTGCTCCTGCCGCGCTCCATAGCTTGGACGCATGATTCCGCGCATCCGCCCGCTCGCCCGGCTGCTGCTGGCCCTTTCGCTCCTGGTCTCGTGGACCACCAGCGGATGGGCCGCCGCGTGCGCGCAGCGGCCGGCCCAGGCGCAGACCCACGCGATGGCGCACCGCGCCGCGCACGGCGGCGGGATGCACGGCCACCACTCGCGGCCGGCCCCGGCGCCGGAGCCCGGCGACCGCGGCCCGGCCGGCGAGATGCCGGAGTGCCCGCTGCTGGCGATGAACGGCGGCACGTGCACGGGCGTCGCGCAGCTTCCTTCGATCGTCACCAGTCATGCCGTGCGGTCTATGGACGTGCGCGGCTACCCGCCGGTGGAGGCGATCCGCGACCGGCTGCTGACCCTTTCCCTCTTCCGCCCTCCCGAAGCCTGACGTCGGACGATGAGACGTACCTGCGCCGGGCATTCCGTCCGGCCAGACACAGGCTTTTGAACGATTTCGGGAGATCGGTACGATGAGAAAGACGACGATCGGCGCCCTGGCGCTGGTGATGATGGCGGCCGCGCCCCTCCGCGCGCAGCAGCACCAGCACGGACACGGCACCGCCGCGCAGCCGCAGGACCACGCGGCGATGATGATGAAGCACCACGCCGCCCACGCCGCGCTGGAGCACCGGCAGGAGCTGGGGCTGAGCGCCGAGCAGGTGCAGCGCCTGACGGCCGTGGACAGCGCGCAGACCCGTGCGATGCGCGAGCACTGCGCCCGCATGCAGCCCGCCGCCGGCGCGCAGGCGCACAGCCACGACCCCGCCATGCATCAGCAGATGATGGCGAGCATGGACCGCTTCGGCGAGCAGGCGATCGCGGTGCTCACGGCGGCGCAGAAGGCGCAGCTCGACAGCATCCACGCCGCGCATCACGGCCCGGGCGGCCAGCACGGCAGCCACTCGATGCAGGGCGCCGCGAGCGGCCACGGCAACCACGCGGCGCACGGAAGCACGTCCGCGCCGGCGGCGGGGGGGCACGCGGGGCACGGCAACGCTTCATCGTCGGCCGCGGGGCACGCGGGGCATGGGAACGCGGCGGCGGCGGGGCAGCACGGTGGGCATGACTGCTCCGCGTGCTGCGGCCAGATGAAGGCCGGCCACGGCGAGCACGCCGGCCACACCACCGGCTGACGCGCTAGCCCGACGGGATGAAGAAGAGCCCGCCCTCCACGTGGAAGGCGGGCTCTTCTTCGTCGATGGCCGGAAGGGACAGCAGTCCCCTCCCGCTCGCGCGGTCTACTGCCTCACTATTCCGGCTCGCCCTCAGCTTCAGCCGCTGCCCGTCGTTCCGCCAGGTATCCTGCTGGATCGCGCCGAACGCCTGCAATTTCGGCCGCGAGATCCGGACGGCACCTGACGATTCGTTCGGCGTATTCCGACGAAAGGGCCGCCAAGACGAGGTAGAACCCGTCCGTAATCCCCACCCGAGCCTGTGCATCGAGGTCGGGGCCGAGGGCTTCCCGCACGGCCTCCACCTGCGAGGGCATCACCGCCCGAAAGCCTTCCAGCACTTCGCGGTTCGTGAAATACGGCAGTTCAGGACCTCTCATCGGTCGTTCTGCTGGTCGGGCGGGACGGGGGCTGGTGACGACCTCCGCACCGCACCCACCGGGAACAGCGATTGCCCCAATGGCGAGAGCTGCGCGCAGGCCGCGAACTAGGATCTTCATCGGATATCCTATCGGTGCGTCCTTGACCCGCCTCCATCAGCACACCGGGGCGCCATTGACGAAGATGAGCCACCCGGGCGTGCAGGTTCCGTTCTCGTAGAAGGCCTTTAGCACCTTATCGACCTCCGGATCGCCCGTGTACCAAGCTCCACTGGTCGTCGTGCCGCTCGATGTGTCCACCGTGGTTGCCCCTTCTCCGTCGTCCGGCGGCGAGTTGCCCGCCCACGATCCGGCCGGGTTCGTGCCCGCTTCCTCAGCGTCTCCGCGCAGCCACGCCGACGTGATGATCCCCCTGAATTCCCCCCCGTTCGTACCCTCCATAGCACGAGCCGAGTACCACCCCGCTCCAGATACGCGCCTTCTTGTCGTCGGACTCCCACGGCCCAGCCGGGATCAGATACTCCGCCTTGCCGAACGGCCATACTCGAAGCGATTTGATGCGTTGCCAGTGCCCCCAGATGATGAAGTTGTGAGTGCGCCACCTGAGCCACCAGCCGCCGTCCACGTACGCCGGGCACTCGGCCGCAGGCAAGTCAGGCGAATAGGCGATGTTACCCACAATGATCCGGCCGTCGTCCAACGGCTCATCAACCGGACTCCCGTTGTTGGTGCATGCGTCGGGAACGTCGGGGTCGCACTCAGCGGGAGCCGTCACACCGGAAGCGATGTCGAGGGTGCGCGCGTGCTTATCCACGCGCACCTGGTATCGCTGGATCTTGCCATTCCTCTTTACGCGGATCGTGTAGTTACGAATTGCGTAGCCTGGTGAAGCTACCGGCGATGCCACGGCGCGCGGCCGAGCCGGTGCTAGAGTCGGACCGGCGGTAGGTTCCCCGCAGGCGCTGGCGAGAAGCGGCGAAACGGTGATGGCAACCAGCGGTACAGCCCAGGTGTGCAAGCGCATGATCTCACTCCTTCGGATCAGGTTTGCTGACCTGTCAGCATGCGCGCATCGCCATGCCTCGCGCGCGACGAGCGGGTGCACCGACGCGAGCCTTTTCGTCGCTGGATCGAGTTACGGCGGGACGAGCACCACAAAAATGTGACAACCCGGAGCGCGCGGCCATTGCGGCCGGTCGGTGCGCAGGGTGTTTGCATTCCCGTGCCCACGTGTTTCAGTTGACCAGAGCACCATTGAGGACAAAGTACGCTACCCATCCCCCCGATCAAGCGTCTCCTTCTCCGGCGGCACGACGGCGTGCGCGCCCGCGCGGCGCCGCGGCCGCCACGATGACCGCAGCGTGAAGGATCGATCGTCGACGGTGCGCTACCGACGGTGGTGGCGCGGCGACCGGCCACAGATCCTTCGGCCGCCGCCAAGCATTGGTGTGGGGGCGAGGGCGGCGCTCAGGATGACATTGTCTTTTTGTCTTGCTGGACGGGCGGGATTTCCAGGCAACTGCGTGAGGGATGCGCGCCCGGAGGGCCGGGACGGCGGCGGCGCGCGCACCGGGACGGAGGGACAGGGCGGATGGCTGGCGCCGCCGGTGGCCCGGCGCGGTTGGGCACAGTCGTATCGTGCCCTACCGCGCGCGCAGCCCGGTTTGGCGCCTCGGCGCCAAACACGCCCAGGAACCGCAGTGCGAAAGTGCGAAGGTGCGAGAGTGCGCAAGTGAACGGCACCGTCGCCCCACCGATCTTCCCCTGCTACTCGTCGGACACCAGCCCGGGAGACCGCCGCTCGCCGTAGAGCCGCCGGTACAGCTCGGCGTTGCGGATCACCACCTTCACGTACTCGCGCGTTTCGGCGAAGGGGATCTTCTCGCGGAAGGCGTCCACGTCGCGTCCGTAGCCCAGCTCGCGCTTCCAGCGGTCGGCGCGCGAGGGGCCGGCGTTGTAGGCGGCGAGCGCCAGGTCGCGCTTGCCGCGGTAGCGCTTGAGGTTGTCGCGCAGGTAGCGGGCGCCCATGCGCAGGTTGATCTCGGGCACCGTCAGCAGATCGGGCGAGAAGTTGCGCACCCCGGCGCCCGGCGCCAGCCACTTGCCCGTGGCCGGCATGATCTGCGACAGCCCGCGCGCGCCCACCCAACTCTTCGCATCGGGGTTGAACGACGACTCCTGCCGCACCAGCCCGGCCAGCAGCCACGGGTCCACGTCGGACCGCTCGGCCTCGTCGAGCAGCACGCCGCGGAAGGCCAGGGGGAACACCACGCGCAGCAGCCGGTCGTCCCAGGCGCCGCCGCGCTCGTCCAGCAGCCGCCGGCCCAGGCGGATGGCGGGGATGGTGTGCCCCGCGTCGCGCACGCCCTCGGCCAGCAGGAGGAGCGCGTACGGCCGCTCGGCGAAGCGCCGCGTCTGCGCGTCGAGCTCGGCCTGCCACGCGTCCGTGGCGCCCGCATCCTGCAGCGCCTGCAGGCGGCGCAGCACCCCGGCGGCGTCGCCCGCGTCCTGCGGCCCCACCGGCCAGGGGGCGGGCTGCGCCAGCACCGCAGCCAGCGGGTCGGCGCCCAGGTGGTCGGCGGCGCGGACGGCGTGGTAGGCGGTGGGCTCGGCGTCGATGGCGGCGGAGAACAGCGCCCGCGCCCGGTCGCCGCGGCCGGCGCGCTCGTGGCGCACGCCCGCCTCGTAGGCCAGCTGCGCGGTCTGCTCGCCGCGCGGGTAGCGCTCCACGAAGTCGTCCCACGCCTTCGCCGCGCAGGCCTCGTCGCCGGCGCGCAGACAGCGGTCGGCCAGGCGCACCAGCGCCTCGCGCGCGTACGGCGACGCGGGCACCGCCGCGGCCTTGCGGTACGCGGCGATCGCCGCGTCGCGGTCGCCGGCGGCGTCGCCCAGCAGGAACCAGGCGCTCCCCGCGGCGGCCGTCCCCGCGCGTCGCTCGGCCAGGCGCCGCAGCGCGGCCACGCCCTCGTCCGCCTTGCCGCGGCGCACCTGCGTGCGCGCGGCGATCAGCTCGGCCTCGGCCAGTGCCTCGCCGTCCAGCACCTGGGCGGCACGCTCGGCCCAGATGCCGGCCGGCTCGTAGTCGGCCGCGGCCCACAGCAGCCGGGCGATGCGCAGATGCGTGGCGCCGTCTGCGTCCCCACCCGCCGCCACCGACGCGCGCAGCGCCCTGGC
>DASWMA010000182.1:0-2592 GCA_036399995.1 Longimicrobium sp.
GCCGCCTGCGCCTCGAACAGCTCGTGGAGGCACGACCCGGCCCTGTACTCCGCGTCCGTGCGGTTCCACTCCTCCACCACCAGCGCGCGCTCACTCTCCGGCATCAGCGCCAGCCGCTCCACCCGGCGCGAGTCGTCGGCCAGCATCTCCTCCAGCACGCGCCGCAGGTAGCCCATCCACCGCTCCACCGTCTCCCGCTCGAAGAGCGCGGTGGCCCAGGTCACGCTCCCCTCGATCCGGTCACCCGCCTCGCGCAGGGAAAGCAGGAGGTCGAGCTTGGCCTGCACCTGCGTGGCCCCGCCGCCGCCCACGCCGCCCACCTCCACCCCGGGAAGCGAAAGCCCCTCGCCCCTGGGCGTGTTCTGCCACGCGAGCCACACTTGAAAGAGCGGGGTGTACGCCGGAGTGCGGACAGGGTCCACCCGCTCGACCACCTGCTCGAACGGGATGTCCTGGTGACGCTGCGCCTCGAGCGTCCGCTCCTTCACCCGGTCCAGCAGCTCGGCCACCGTTGGCGCGTCGGACAGGTCCACGCGCACGGCCAGCGTGTTGATGAAGAACCCGATCAGCCCCTCGATCTCCCGCCGTCCGCGCCCAGCCGTGGGCGTGCCGATCACCACGTCGTCCTGGCCCGAAAGCCGGCCCAGCACGGCCGCCCACCCCGCCAGCACCGTCATGTAGAGCGTGGCCCCGTGCCGGCGCGACAGGGCCTTGAGCCCCGCCGTGAGCTCCGCGCCCAGCTCTACCCCGAGCCGCGCCCCCGCGTGGTCCATCTCCGCCGGCCGGGGGCGGTCGGTGGGCAGCTCCAGGAGCTCGGGGGCACCCGCGAGCGTCCGCGCCCAGTACTCCGCCTGCTCCCGCAGGACGTCGCCCTCCACCCAGCGCCGCTGCCACACCGCGTAGTCCGCGTACTGCACGGGAAGCGCGGCGAGCTGCGCGTCGCTCCCCTGGCGGTGCGCGGCGTACAGCGCCGAGAGCTCGTCGAAGAACACGCCCATCGACCACCCGTCGCTGACGATGTGGTGCAGGGTCAGCAGCAGCACGTGGTCATCGTCCGCCAGGCAGATGAGCCGGCCGCGGACGAGGGGCCCGCGCCGCAGGTCGAAGGGCGCGCGCGCCTCCTCCGCGATCAGCCGCTCCAGCTCCGCGTCCGGGCAGCCCGCCAGGTGGTGCTCCACCAGGTGGAACCCCACCCCCACGGCGGCGATGCGCTGCTCCGGGGCCCCGTCCACCTCGGTGAAGGTGGTGCGCAGGGCCTCGTGGCGGGCCACGATCCCGTCCAGCGCGCGCGCCAGCGCCGCCCGGTCCAGCGCGCCGCGCAGCCGCAGCCGCTGCGCCGCATGGTACGCGCTTCCCAGGCCGCCCATCTGCTCCAGAAACCAGAGGCGCTGCTGCGCGATGGAGAGCGGCAGGCGCCCGCCGCGGTCCACCCGCTCGATCGGCGGCAGCTCCGCACGCCCGGCCGCGGCCAGCACCTCCGCCAGGTCCTTGAGCACCGGGAACTCGAACACCTTCCCCGGCGCCATCTCCAGGTCCAGCACCTGCTCGACGTGCGAGGCCATCTGCAGGGCGAGCAGCGAGTGGCCGCCCATCTCGAAGAAGTCGTCGTGGCGGCCCACCCGCTCCACGCCCAGCACCTCGCTCCAGACCTCGGCCAGCGCCCGCTCCACCTCGCCCACCGGCGCCTCGTAGCCGTGCCGCGCGAACGCCTCGCCGTCGGGCGACGGCAACGCCTTGCGGTCCAGCTTGCCGTTGGGCGTAAGGGGAAGCATCTCCAGGTGGACGTACGCCGGGGGCACCATGTACTCCGGCAGCGTCTCGCCCAGGTACGCCCGGAGCACGTCCGCTCCGGCCGTCGGATCGCCCACCACGTACGCCACCAGCCGCTTCTCGCCCGGCTCGTCTTCGCGCGCCAGGACCACGGCCTCGCGCACGGCCGGGTGCTCCGCCAGCCGCGCCTCGATCTCTCCCGGCTCGATGCGGTAGCCGCGCACCTTCACCTGGTGATCCACCCGGCCGACGAAGTCGAGCCTCCCGTCCGTGAGCCAGCGCACCCGGTCGCCCGTGCGGTACAGGCGCGCTCCGGGCTCGCCCCCGAACGGGTCGGGGACGAAGCGCTCGGCGGTGAGCCCCGGCCGACCCAGGTAGCCGCGCGCCACCCCGGCCCCGCCCACGTACAGCTCGCCGGGCACGCCCACCGGCAGCGGCGCGAGCGCGGCGTCCACGACGTAGGCGCGCACGTTGGCGATGGGCGCGCCGATGTCCGGCTTGCGCGCGGGGGCGGCGCACTCCGCCGCCGTGCTCCAGATGGTGGCCTCGGTGGGCCCGTACAGGTTCCACAGCCGGTGCCGCGCGCCCCAGCGCTCCACGAGCTCCGGGGGCAGCGCCTCGCCCGCCACCGTGATGGTGCGCAGCGCGGGCAGGTCCCCCGCCGGGAGCGCCGCCAGGGCGGAGGGCGGAAGGGTGACGATCGTCACCGCGTGCCGGCGCAGCAGCGCCAGCAGCCCGGGCCCCGGCAGGAGCTCCTCGCGCGGGGCAAGGCAGAGCGCGGCGCCCGACGCCAGCGCCATCACCAGCACGAAGGCGGCCGCG
>DASWMA010000183.1:0-6005 GCA_036399995.1 Longimicrobium sp.
CGGGCAGGCCACGGGGCTCAGCCCGCCGCGCGAGGTGGGGAAGCTCCACCCGGTGGGGAACGCCTGCCAGCCGGACTGGAGGAAGACGGAGACGGTGGGAAGGTAGTCGGCCCGCGCCACGCTCACCCCCGCGCGCGACGCCTGCGCCCGCAGCTCGGCCGCGCGCACCGCGGGGAGCGCGGCGATCGCCGCCGAGTCGGTGGCGGGGCCCGCGCCCTCGGCGCCCTGCGCCAGCGCCGTCACCGCCTCGGGGGTGATGGCCGACACCAGGCGCAGCGGCTGCTCGGCGGGGAGGTTGGCCAGCCGCTTCACCTCCAGCAGTGCCACCTCCAGGTCGCCCGCGGCCTGGATGGCGGCGGGCTCCAGGTTGGAGCGCTCCACCCGCGCGCGCAGCACCTCGTAGCGGCTGGCGCGGCCGGCGCGCTCCATCTGCTCCATCTGCCGCACCCGGTCGTCGGCCAGCCGCACCTGCTCGCGCTGGATGTCCACCAGCCGCTCGGCCAGCAGCGCGTCGAGGTAGGCGCCCAGCAGGGTGACGGTCACGTCGGCGCGCGCCTGCTCCACGTCGGCCGTGGCGGCGCCGCGAAGGCGCGACGCGGCGCGGAGCCCCGCGCCCACCCGGCCGCCCTGGAAGAGCGGGACGTTCAGGTTGAAGTTGACGTTGTAGGTGTTGGGCTGGTTGAAGATCTGCCCCACCGCCTGCGCGCGCGCGTTCTCGTAGACGTGCGTGAAGGCGGTGTTCATCCGCAGCTGCGGGAGCCCGCTGGCGCGCGCCTGCCCCAGCTGGGCGCTGGCGGCGCTGCGCCGGCTCTCGGCCAGGCGCACCTCGTCGCCGCCGGCCAGCGCGCGGCCCAGCGCGTCTTCCAGGCTCATCACCAGCGTGTCGCCGCGCGCGGGCACCGGCTGCTGCCCCCGCGACGGGGCCGGGAGCAGGAGGGCCGCGGCGAGCGCGGCATGAACGCCGAAAGTGCGTCGGATCATCAGCCCTGCGATTTGCGTAAGCCCCGGCGCGCCGGCCGCCGTGAGAGCGGCCGGCCGAACACCCGGGTCGTGCACGAAGGATACGGCCGGACCTGGCCGGAGCACTCCGGCCGCCTCCAACCCCGTTCCGCCGCCGTTCCCGTTGCGGGAAGGCGGCGGGGCGCTTCTATTCTACCCGCCGGTCGAATACGCCGGCGCACTCCGATCCGCTGTATACAGCGGAGAAGCTAGAAAGTTTGCACCCCCCGCTTTCCCGGGTCAAGCATTCGACCCGGCGGTCGACAACCTTGTTCCCCGTGGCGCGCGAATGTCGACGATCCAGGCGTCCCCCCGCTGGCGGCGAAGGCCCGAAGACCGGCCGCGCGAGATCCTTGCCGCGGCGATGGAAGTGTTCGCCGACCAGGGGCTGGCGGGCGCCCGCATCGACGACATCGCCGCCCGCGCCGGGCTCAGCAAGGGCACCGTCTACCACTACTTCCCGGGGAAGGACGCGCTCTTCCGCGAGCTGGTGCGGCAGATCGTGCGCGACAACACCGTGGGGATCGTGGCGGCCGACGCCGACGGCCCCGCGCGCGACCTGCTGCGCGCGTTCATCCGCGGGCTGTGGGCGTGGGTGCGCACCCCCGAGTTCGACGCGCTGTACCGGCTGGTGCTGGGCGAGCTGCGCCAGTTCCCCGACCTCACCCGCTTCTACGCCGACGAGATCGCCGGCCGCACGGTGGAGCACGTGGCCGCGCTGGTCCAGCGCGGCATCTCCGCGGGCGAGTTCCGCGCGGTGGACGCGCCGGCCGCGGCGCGCGCGCTGGTGGCGCTGCTCACGCAGAACGCGCTCTGGGCCGCGCGCCCCGAGGTGTTTCCCCACGCCGCGTCGCGCAGCGACGAGCAGGTGCTCGCCGAGGTGGAGGAATTCTTCTTCGCGGCGCTGGCGCCCGGACGCTGAGCCCGGCCGGGGCTCGCCTGTGCCGAGTATACCGGCCGGTGCGGTGGACGACGAGGCGTGCCGCCACGAACTGCACCCTGGTGTCTTGAACTGCACGCCAGGCGGGACGAAGAACGGTTCGGGGGATGTCCATCAGGTGGCATCCGGATCGTGAGCTCCGCCGCGTGGGCGCCCCGGCAGCCTGCCGTTGCCCGGCCGGCCGATTCGTTTCCTCCACACCGCCGGGCGCAGCGTCTCCTGGAACTGCAGGGCGGCTTCGCCGCGAGCAGCGGAGAGAAGGGAGTCAGGGGGAGAACGTCCGCGGTTCTCCCCCTGACTCCCGTTCCTCCGATGCTCTGCGTTCATTCGGTTCGACAACCGCGTCCACGGCCGATACCGGGGAGATGCGATGGGCACGCAGTCGCCCGGACCTTGTCTCACCGGGCCCCGCGAGGCTGCTCGGGTGGCAGGGCGCTTGACACGCCGCCCGCCGTGAAGCCTGTTTTCCGCCGTCCCGGCCATGCGCACCCACCGCATCGCCGCCTGAAACGAACCGTTGCAGGATACCGAGTTGCCGCAGAATTCCAGCGGCGCCGTGCGCGCCGTGCTCTACGACTTCGACGGGACGCTGGCGGACAGCACCGAGCTGATCATGCGCTGCTACCGCCACACCATGGCCACGCACCTGGGCCAGGCGCCGCCCGACGAAGAGTGGCTGAGCGGCTTCGGCACGCCGCTCGAGACGCAGATCGCCCGCTTTTCGCGCAGCCCAGGCGAGCACCAGGCGATGCTCGCCACCTATCGCGCGCACCAGGACGAGCTGCACGACACCCTGCTGCGCCCCTTTCCCGGCGCGGCCGAGACGGTGATGGAGCTGGCGCGGCGGGGGGTGGCGCTGGCGCTGGTGACCAGCAAGCTGCGCCGCGGCACGCTGCGCGGGATGGAGCTGTGCGGGATCACCCGCCACTTCCCGGTGATCGTCACCCCCGAAGACGTGGCCAACCCCAAGCCCCACCCCGAGCCGGTGCTGGCCGCCCTCGACCGCCTGGGCGTGCCCGCCCACGAAGCGGTGTTCGTGGGCGACTCGCCGCACGACATCGCCGCGGGGCGCGCGGCGGGAACGCGCACGGCCGCCGTGCTGTGGGGCCCCTTCCCCCGCGAGGCGCTGCTGGCCGAACGCCCCGACGTGCTGCTGGAGCGGCAGGAAGACGTGCTGGCGCTGGTGGACGGATAGGCGCCCGGGCGCCGTCGGGGGAGAGGACGGCCGCGCGCGGAGTGCTGCGTGCGGCCGCTCGCATCTCTGCCGCCGGCGCGCCCGGATGCGTGAGGGATGCGCGCCCGAGGGCCGGGACGCCGCCGCGCCTGGCGAGAAGTCGAGGGATCGATCGAAGGCCGGCGCGGCGGTGGCCCGGCGCGGTTGGGCACAGTCGTATCGTGCCCTACCGCGCGCGCAGCCCGGCCCGGAGCGCAGCGGAGGGACACGCCCGAAATCGCTTTTTCCACTCTCCTCCACCACGCGTCGACCACCGCGGCGGATGCGCCACCGGCCGTACGCAGCACCGGTTTTGCGCCCGCCGCGCGCGCCCGCTATCTTCCGCGCTCTCGCGCGCGGCCCACGTGGCCGTGCCTGCGGCACCCCGAGTCCCGGCGCTCCCGCGCCGGGACCTTCGAACTTATTGGACATCAAGGGCCAGGAGGCTGCCGATATGCGGATGCTGGTGCTGGGCGCCGGTCAGCAGGGAAGCGCGTGTGCGTACGACCTTCTCACGCACACCGACCACGACGTGGTGATCGCCGACGTGAACGTGGACCGGCTCGCCGACTTCCTGCAGCCCTTCGCGGGCGGCCGCCTGACCGCCGTGAAGCTCGACGCCAACGACCGCACCGCCGTGCGCGACGTGATGGAAGGCGTGGACGCGGTGATGAACGCCTTCCCCTACTACTTCAACCTGGGGATGACGGTGGCGGCCATCGACAGTGGCGCGCACTACTGCGACCTGGGCGGCAACACCGACATCGTGCTGCAGCAGAAGGGGCTGCACGAGCGGGCGCGGGAGAAGGGCGTGAGCGCCGTGCCCGACACCGGCCTGGCGCCGGGGATGGTGAACGTCCTCGCGCAGCACGGCATCCGGCAGATGGACACGGTGCGCGCGGTGCGCATCAAGGTGGGCGGCCTGCCGCAGAACCCGCAGCCGCCGCTGAACTACCAGATCGTGTACTCGCTGGAGGGTGTGCTCGACTACTACACCACCCTCAGCTGGGTGCTGCGCGACGGCAAGCCGCTGCAGGTGAAGGCGCTCTCGGAGATCGAGGAGCTGGAGTTTCCCGGCGTGGGCACGCTGGAGGCGTTCCACACCGCCGGGGGGCTGAGCACCATGGCGCAGCGCTACGAGGGACAGATCCCCACCATGGAGTACAAGACGCTGCGCTACCCGGGCCACGCCAGGCACCTGGAAGCGATCCGCGAGCTGGGGATGCTGGACCTGGAGCCGGTGGAGGTGAAGGGGGTGAAGGTGTCCCCCCGCGACGTGTTCATCGCCACGGCCGGCCCGCGGCTGCGCAAGGACCCGCGCACCAGCCCCGACCTGGTGGCGCTGCGCGTGGAGGTGGAGGGCGACAAGGACGGCAGCGAGCTGCTGCTGCGGTGGGACCTGCTCGACCGCTTCGACCCCGTGACCGGGATCACGGCCATGATGCGCACCACCGGCTACTCGCTGGCCATCACCGGCGCGCTGCAGGCCGCCGGCGACGTGGAGCCCGGCGTGTGGACCCCCGACGAGGGCGTCCCGGCCGAGGCCTACATCGAGGCGCTCGCCAGGCGCGGCGTGGAGATCCAGGCCTCGCGGCTGGAAGGCGCCACGGCCTGAGCAGGTGCGGAGGTACGGAACACACATCACCCCCCGGCGCGGTTCGCGCCGGGGGGCGATCATTCATCTCATTGACCGGGTTCGCGTAAGTCCAGCCGCATGCTGACCGGAATCGTTTCAGGGTCGCGCCGGTGCTGGATCGCCTCGGCAATACGCTGTTGCTGCCGAAGCTCATTGTGCTTGAACCCGATTCCTTCGTACCACGGCACAAGATCGCGCTGCGCGTCGACGGTGAGGTAGCGGCAGCCTACCTGCTCGCCTATGCGCTGTGCCAATCGGGTGACGATCCCTACCGCGCGAGTGCCCAACCCCTTCCCCTGGAAACGCAGGTCGATTCCCAGCTGGGCCAGCTTCAGCGCGCTGACATACTTGTAGCGGATTGCGAGGCCGCGTTCCCTGCGCGTGAGAGGAAGCGAATCCATGCACATCGTGACGTACCCCGCCACGGCCCCAAAGTGGTCGAGAAGGTAGGTGGTGGATACACGCTGCTCCTGGTCCTGACACGCCCGCGAACGAAGATGCTCGTTCTGCTCATCTCGTCCACAGTCCACGGCAGGCGGCACTGGATCGCGAAGTTTTACAGGACGTAAGGGCTCCATCGGGGCGATGCAACGGGTTGAGGTAGGCTGAAGTGTAGGCCCCGACCTGCTCACGACGATCTGCGCGAGCGCTTCCCGGTTATTTCGGCGAAACCGGCTCCATCGGACGGATCGCCTCTTCGACTACGTCGGCCACTTCGCGGGCAATCTGGAAGATTCGCCTGCGCTCAGGAGTGTCCTCTGGCGGCCGCTTCATCTCTTCGATCACCTCCTTCGATCCCATGATCGAGAGCGGAGGCGTGCGTCGCATGCTCATTCGGGTTTCCTCACGGGCTTACGCGTGGACCGGATCGCGTTCTCTACTACGTCGCCAAGCGCACGCGCGCCGTCAAGAGTGGCACGCCGCTCCGGTGTGTCCGCAGGCGGCTTGCTCATCTCCTCCAGCACCTCGCGCGATCCCTCGACCGACAGCGGAGGTGTGCGTCGCATGCTCATCGGGGCGGATCGCCTGCTTGACTGAAGAGTTTCTGGACGTGTGGGTGCATCTGGCGCGCCCGAGCGAACGTCGCGCGTCGCTCCGGAGTGTCCGCTGGCGGGTTGCTCATCTCCTCCAGCACCTCGCGCGATCCTTCGATCGACAGCGGAGGCGTGCGTCGCATGCTCATGCGCTGCTCCTTTCATGCTCACGCGAATATACAA
>DASWMA010000184.1:0-2212 GCA_036399995.1 Longimicrobium sp.
GTCGTCGCTCATGAACCGGCTGGTGGAGCAGAAGCTCAGCATCGTGACGCCGCTGGCGCAGACCACGCGCGAACGGGTGCTGGGCATCGACACGCGCGACGGGGTGCAGATGGTGTTCGTGGACACCCCCGGGCTGGTGGACCCGCGCTACCTGCTGCACCGCGCCATGATGCACGAGGCCACCCAGGTGATCGAGGACGCCGACGTGGTCCTCCTCCTGATCGACGCCTCGCGCGGCGCGCCCAACTACCGCGACGACGTGCTGGAGCTGATCCGCCGCGCGCCGAAGCTGATGGTGGTGTCGAACAAGATCGACGTGGCGGGGCGCGACGACCGCGCCACCGTGCGCGCCTGGGCCCACGAGCGCCTGAACCAGGACCCGCTGGAGGTGAGCGCCGAGACGGGCGAGGGGGTGGAGGCGCTGCGCGCGGCCATCACCACCCGGCTCCCCGAGTCGCCCTACCTCTACCCCGAGGAGGACGTCAGCTCGCAGCCGGTGCGCTTCTTCGTGGCCGAGCTGGTGCGCGAGACCATCTTCGAGCAGTACGAGAAGGAGGTCCCGTACAGCGTGGCGGTGAAGGTGGAGGAGTTCCGCGAGAACGCCACCCCCGTGTTCATCCGCGCCGTGATCTTCGTGGAGCGCCCCACCCAGAAGGCGATCCTGATCGGCTCGGGCGGCAGCGCCATCAAGCGGCTGGGGCAGGCGGCGCGCGCCAAAGTGGAAGAGTTCGTGGGCGCGCCCGTGTACCTGGACCTGTGGGTGAAGGTGCTGCCGCGCTGGCGGAAGAACGCCCTGGAGCTGGGGCGACTGGGCTTCACCCTTCCCGAGGAGCAGAGGAAGTGATCGAACCGTGGCTGCTGGAGCTGCTCGTCTGCCCCAAATGCAAGGGCGAGCTGGTGTACGAGGCCGAGCCCGAGGCGCTGCTGTGCCCGGCGTGCAAGCTGCGCTACGAGGTGCGCGAGAACATCCCGATCCTGCTGATCGACGAGGCCACGCCGGCGGCGTGAGCAGGATGCCTCGCCGGCTTGCCGATCCGTTTTGTTTGACAACGGGTTACGCGCACGATTAGCTTTTCGGCTCCCACCTTTTCCGTTTCCGGCTCTCCCCCGACCCGCCCCGATGCCTCAGCGCGTGCTTCTGCACCACTCTTCGCATGGCCGTACCGCGCCCGATGCCGTGCGCGAGTTCGCCGCCGCGCAGGGGTTTCCGGTGCTGGAGGTGCACAACGCGCTCGACGTCCACGCGCGTGTGAGCCGCAGCTACCCCGCGGCGCTGGTGGTGGACAGCGCCCCGCCGGGCGACGGCGCGCTGGCGCTGTGCCGGCAGATGAAGCACGACGCGTTCACCTCGGTCGTGCCGGTGGTCATGTACCTGGAGCACAAGACGGGGAACGAGGAGCTGGCGGCCGCGGCGCTGGAGGCGGGCGCCGACGAGGTGCTGTACGGCGGCGGGCGCGAGGTGCTGCTGCGGCTGAAGATGGCCGTGGCGCGCGCCGAGCGCGACGTGGGCGTGCACCCCACCACCATGCTTCCCGGCACGGTGCAGATCCAGCGCGACATCGCCGAGCGGCTGCGCAGCGGCGAGAAGTTCGCGGTGTGCTACGCCGACCTCGACCACTTCAAGGAGTTCAACGACCGCTACGGCTACATCCACGGCGACCGGGTGATCCTGATCCTGTCGCGGATCCTGCGCGAGGTGGTGCGCGCGTACAGCCCCAAGGCGTTCGTGGGCCACATCGGCGGCGACGACTTCATCTTCAACGCGCCGCTGGACGACTTCCGGGTGTGCTGCGAGGAGGTGATCGGCGTGTTCAACGAGCTGATCCCGCTGCAGTACCTGGAGGAAGACCGCGAGCGCGGCTACTTCCTGGGCAAGGACCGCCGCGGCGAGGTGTACCAGGTGCCGCTGATGACGCTGTCGATCGGCGTGGTGACCAACGAGCACCGCTCCTTCGTGCACACCGCGCAGATCAGCGAGCTGGCCACCGAGATGAAGGCGTACGCCAAGACCTTCACCGGCTCGATCTACGTGGTGGACCGCCGCACCGACCAGCCGCAGTTCGAGGCGGCCCAGGCGGCCGCCGCGGCGGCGGCCAGGGACCCGCTGTCCATGGTGGCCGCGCACGACCGGGAAGCGTCGTCGCGCCCCGCCGATCCGCCCGCCCCCGCGGCGCCCGCGAACGAAGCGCCCGCGGGTGACGCGTCGGCGGAC
>DASWMA010000185.1:0-5216 GCA_036399995.1 Longimicrobium sp.
TCCCCCTGACTCCCCTTTCCTCCGATGCTCTGCGTTCATCCCGGCTGAACCGCGCCGCGGACGAAATCCGCCGCAAGCGTTGCCCGCTGTCCCCTGTCCCCTGTAACCTGTCCCCTCCGTTCGTCGCCCCGATCCCGCTTCCGAACCCGCCCGTGAGCACCGCGGAATACCTGTCCGTCCTCGTCTCCATCGTGGTGGGGCTGGGGATCTCGCACGTGCTGTCGGGCGTGGGCAACCTGCTGGTGGACCGGCTGCGCGTGCGCTTCTGGTGGGTGTGGGGCGTGGCGGTGCTGATGGTGTTCCTGGCCCACGTGCAGTTCTGGTGGGGCACGTTCAGCGTGGCGGCGACGGTGTCGGCCAACTTCTTCGCCTTCCTCTTCTTCCTCCTCACCCCCATCGCGCTATACTTGGCCGCGGTGGTGCTCCTGCCGGACTTCGAGGGCGAGGGCGAGATCGACCTGCGCGCCCACTTCCTGGCCAACCACCGCTGGTTCTTCGCCTTCATCGCCGCGGTGCCGCTGCTGAACGCCGTCCGCTCGGTGGTGATCTCGGGCGACCCGCCGCTGAACATGGACCGCGCCTTCGAAGGGGTGTTCTTCGTGATCCAGGTGGTCGGCGCGGTCACCGCGCGGGCCGCCTGGCAGAACGGGATCGCCGTGCTCAACCTCACCCTCTTCGTCGCGATGGTGGTGCTCACCAGCCTCACGCCGGGCTGACCGCGACGGCGAATCGTTTTTCCGACAACGAACATGGACGAGATCGCACGCATCGCCGACCAGCTGCGCCGCATCGCGGACGGCGACCCGTGGTACGGCTCGAACGCGGCCGACGTGCTGCGCGGCCTTTCGCCCGCCCAGGCGGCGCACCGGCCCGTCCCCCAGGCGCACACCATCTGGGAGATCGCGCTGCACATGACCACGTGGAACCGCGAGGTGCTGCGGCGGCTGAAGACCGGCGTGGCGCGCGACCCCGAAGACGGCGACTGGCCGCCGCAGCCGGAAGCATCCGACGAGAACTGGCGGTGGACGGTCGACATGCTCGAGACGTCGCTGCGCACCCTGATCGCCGAGGTCGAGCGCTTCCCCGCCGCGCGGCTCGACGAGATCCTGGGCGACGCGCGCGACCGGCCGCTGGGGTCCGGGGTGAGCTTCTACGTGCTGCTGCACGGGATCGTGCAGCACAACGTGGCGCACACCGCCCAGATGTCGCTGCTGAAGAAGGCCGTCCACGGCTGACGCCGTTCGCGCGTCCAGACAAGGTCGCCCGGACGCGCGGCCGTGTTGTATCTTGGGAGGAATCAGGCCCGCGTCACGTCCGCCGCCCAACCGCACCCGGAGGCCACCCCATGCCGCGCAAACGTATCTACCGCGACGTCACCGAAACCTTCGGCGACACGCCGCTGATCCAGCTCAACCGCCTGTCCGCCGGGCTCCCGGGGCGCGTGGTGGTGAAGCACGAGGGCTACAACCCCTTCAACTCGGTGAAAGACCGCATCGGCGCCGCCATGGTGGACGACGCGATCGCCAGCGGGCGCCTGCGGCCGGGGATGACCGTGGTGGAGCCCACCAGCGGCAACACGGGGATCGGGGTCGCCTACGCGGCCGCGGCGCGCGGCTACCGCTGCATCTTCACCATGCCCGAGACGATGACGGTGGAGCGCCGCAACCTGCTGCGCGCGCTGGGCGCCCGGGTGGTGCTGACCGAGGGGCCCAAGGGGATGAAGGCCGCCATCGCCCGCGCGGAAGAGATCCTGGCGCGGCTGGGCGACCGCGGGTGGATGCCGCGGCAGTTCGACAACCCCGCCAACCCCGACGTGCACTACCGCACCACGGGGCCCGAGATCTGGGAGGATACCGACGGCAAGGTCGACATCTTCGTGGCCGGCGTGGGGACGGGGGGCACGGTGACCGGCGCGGGGCGCTACCTGAAGGAGCGCAACCCCGCGATCCGCGTGGTCGCCGTGGAGCCGGCGGAGAGCCCGGTGCTGTCGGGCGGCGAGCCGTCGCCGCACAAGCAGGCGGGGATCGGCGCGGGCTTCATCCCCAACAACCTGGACCGCGGCATCTATGACGAGGTGGTGCAGGTGACCAACGACGACGCGATCGCCACCGCGCGGCGGCTTGCGCGCGAGGAGGCGATCTTCGCCGGCATCTCCAGCGGCTCCATCACCTGGGCGGCGCTGCAGGTGGCCGCGCGCCCCGAGAACGAGGGGAAGCTGATCGTCTCCATCATCTGCGACTTCGGCGAGCGGTACCTCTCCAACCCCGTCTATGCCGAGCAGCCGGAGCCCGACTGGAGCGACGTGGAAGACGCGCTCGCCCAGCCGGAGGCGGTGCCGGCGTAGGGCTTCCCGATCCAATCCCCCGCACCGCCGGCCGGGCGCATCCGGCCGGCGGTCTGGTTCGGCGGGGCCGCCGCGTCCGCGATCAGGCCAGGAAACCGCGGCGGCGCATCTCCTCTCCATACAGGTACCTCGGCATCATGGCCCGCGGAGCGCTCGCTGCCCGGCCCCCTCCCGCCCGCCGCCCGGCGGACGGCATCATCATCCCAGCAAAGGACGATTCGGATGTCGAACATGGGTACCGTGGATGGCTCGCCCACCTGGGTGGAGGTACCGGGAGAGCTGGCGCAGATCTCCGTGGGCTCGGACACGCAGGTGTGGGGCGTGAACTCGGCCGGCTCCGTCTACACCCTCCGCCACGGCGCGTGGGTGCAGGTCGCCGGCGTGCCGCTGTCGTGCGTTTCGGCGGCGGCGGACGGCACGGTGTGGGGGGTGGATGCCGCCGGCGGCATCCATCGCCGCGACGGGGAGGCGTGGACGCCGGTTCCCGGACAGCTGAAGCGGGTCTCGGTGGGCTCGGCCACGCAGGTGTGGGGCGTGACCTCGGGCGGTGACATCTACCAGTGGAACGGGAGCGAGTGGACGCTGGTCCCCGGCGGGCTCTCCGACGTGTCGGTGGCGGCCGACGGCACGGTGTGGGGGGTGAACTCCGCCGGCACGGCCTACCGCCGCGACGGCGGTGAATGGACGCCGGTGCCCGGGGAGCTGTCGCAGGTGTCCGTGGGCTCGGCCACGCAGGTGTGGGGCGTGAACCCGGCCGGGAACATCTACACCTTCCAGAACGGCGGCTGGGTGCAGGTGGCAGGGGCGATGAGCTGGGTGTCGGCCACGGCGAACGGCACCGTGTGGGGGGTGAACCCGGCCGGGAAGATCTACCGCCGCGAGGGGGTGGACTGGGCGCCGATCGCCGGAGAGCTGGCGCAGGTCTCCGTCGCCTCGTCCACGCAGGTGTGGGGCGTGAGCCCGGCCGGCGCCATCTACACCTTCCAGAACGGCGCCTGGGTGCAGTTCCCCGGCGCGCTGTCGTGCGTATCGGGGGCCACGGACGGCACCGTGTGGGGGGTGAACGCCGCGGGCAAGATCTACCGCCGCGCCGGCGGCGGCTGGACGCTGGTGCCCGGCGAGCTGGCGCAGGTTTCCGCCGGCTCGGCCACGAACGTGTGGGGCGTGACCGGGGGCGGCGCCGTCTTCACCTTCGCCAACGGCGAGTGGGTGCAGGTCGCCGGCGCGCCGATGAAGTGGGTGTCGGCGGCGGCGGACGGGACGGTGTGGGGGGTGGGCTCCGCGGGCGGCGTGTTCCGCCGCGACAACGGCGGGTGGACGCCGGTGACCGGAGAGCTGGCACAGGTGTCGGTGGGCTCGGCCACGCGGATCTGGGGCGTGACCTCGGCGGACGTGATCTACCGCTGGAACGGCAGCGGCTGGACGAAGGTGCCGGGGAGCCTCCGCAACGTGTCGGCGGCGGCGGACGGCACGGTGTGGGGGGTGAGCTCGACCGGCGCCGTCTACTCGTACGTGCGGCCCACGTGACGCGCGCCCGCAGGTAGCGACGGGTGAAAGATTCACGAAGACCGCCGACGGGAACGCATCCCCGCCGGCGGTTCTCCGTTCGATCTCCATGCACCCGTCCACCGGCGGCTGAAGCCGCAGCAACAACGACGAAAGCCTCGCAAGCTGCGCGAGGCTCCAACAATCGAAGTCGCTGCGTCGCTGCGTCTTTCATCTTCCATGGTCGCGCGGATCGCGCTGGAGGCCAGGCCGACATCCGCAGGAGCGGCGAGTACAACCGGGTCCGGAGATCGGGTTCACCCGGCACGCGAGAACGTGAAGGAGCAGAGCGGGGCCATCCCACTCTGCTCCTTCTGCTTGCCGAAGGACGGACGTCCGCTGCACGACCGTCGGGTTTGTCGCGGCGCAGGCGACGGATCGTTCGGCGGGTGTCGACGGGGCGGAGAACCGACGACCTCGCGGTGTCGCCGCGCCGAGGAGGCGTCAGCAGCCGCGCTCGCCCTCGGTGAAGTAGCAGTCGCACGCGTCGGTAAACATCTGGGTGTTGCAACTCGGCCTCGCCTCCCACGTTTCGACGTGCGCGCGCACGGTTCCGCCTGCCGGTGCGGCATCCGACGCCTCGAACGACTCCACCCGCAGCGCGTCCGGCCTGAGTACCAGCTTCTTCACCTGTGCCTCCTCGATGGGGTAACGATTCAGGGAACCCATGGACGATGGCCGGACCGGACGCCATCGGCCCACCCTTTTCGATCCTTGAATCGGACGTTTGCGCCCCTGACGAACTGGAACGGGCTGCCGCATCACGGTCGTGGCGCCCTGAGCCTTCGTAGCTCAAGCGTGCAGCATGCGTGAGACCCCCTTCCCGGCGCGGCCGGGAAGGGGGTCCGTGTCACCACGATCGGTCCGGTGTCCGTCTGCACGGGCGACGGAAGCCGCCACGCGAAACACGAAGGAGCAGAGCGGGGTCGTCCCACTCTGCTCCTCCTTCATCTCCACCCTGCGCGCTCCACGTGCAGGTCGCTCCTGACGCGACCCGCGCTACCGCACCGCCGAGGCGTCCATCTTCCACAGGCCGCCGCGCATGTCGGAGGCGTAGAGGACGCCGTTCTCGTACTCCACGCCCCACACCAGCACGTCGCGGCCGGTGGCGTTGAGCCCGCGGGCGGCCTCGCGCTGCGTCAGGCCCAGGTCGCAGCGGCCGTCGGGCACGCGGGCCGACGCGGCGCAGGCCGACAGGTCGCCGCGCACGTCCAGCGCGCGCACGCCCGCGTTGTAGAAGGCGGCGTAGAGGATCCCGTTGGGCTCGTCGGCCGAGAAGTTGTGCGACCCCGCGCCCTCCACGCGGAAGAACGCCACCTCGCGCGGG
>DASWMA010000186.1:0-27339 GCA_036399995.1 Longimicrobium sp.
GCAGAGCCGCACCCAGGTCTCCAGCGGCAGCGCCGCCATCTGCGCCAGGCAGACGAAGATCCCGATCGCCGGCACCCACGGCATCCCCGGGGTGCGGAAGGGCCGCTCCAGCTCCGGCCGCGTGCGCCGCAGGATGATCACCCCCACGCTCACCAGCACGAACGCCAGCAGCGTCCCGATGCTCACCAGCTGGCTCAGCACGCTGATGGGGAGCAGCCCCGCCGCGATCGACACCCCCACCCCGGTGATGGCCGTGCTCACGTGCGGCGTGCGCCAGCGCGAGTGCACCCGCCCGAACGCGCTTGGCAGGAGCCCGTCGCGGCTCATGGTGAAGAAGATCCGTGTCTGCCCCAGCAGCGTGACCAGCATGGTGCTGAACAGGCCGAACAGCGCGCTGATCTTGATCACCGGGCTCAGCCAGGTGAGGCCGGTGGAATCGATCCCCACCGCCAGCGGGTCGGGCACGTTCAGCCGCGAGTACGGCACGATCCCGATCAGCACCGTGGCCACCAGGATGTAGATCACGGTGCAGATCGCCAGTGAGCCCAGGATGCCGATGGGGAGGTCGCGCTGCGGGTTCTTCGCCTCCTGCGCCGCGGTGGACACGGCGTCGAAGCCCACGTAGGCGAAGAACATGATGGCGGCCGCGCGCATCACCCCGCTCCACCCGAAGGCGCCGAAGTCGCCGGTGTTGGGGGGGAGGAAGGGGGTCAGGTTCTCGCGCCGCACGTACGCGAAGCCCGCCGTCACGAACACCAGCAGCACCGCCACCTTCAGCACCACCAGCGCCGTGTTGGTGTTGGCCGACTCGCGGATCCCGATGCACAGCAGCGCGGCGACCAGCAACACGATGCACGCCGCGGGGACGTTGAACAGCCCGTGGGTGACGGTGCCGTCGGCCAGCGTGATCGCCACCTCGGGCGCGGCGGTGAGCCTCGGCGGCAGGTGCACCCCCAGGTCGTTCAAGAAGCTGACGAAGTACCCCGACCACCCCACCGCCACGGTGCTGGCCGAGAGCGCGTACTCCAGGATCAGGTCCCACCCGATGATCCAGGCGAAGATCTCGCCGGCGGTGGCGTACGCGTAGGTGTAGGCGCTCCCGGCCACGGGGATCATCGACGCCAGCTCGGCGTAGCACAGCCCCGCGAACGCGCACGCCAGCGCGGCGATCATCATGCTCAGCACCAGCGAGGGCCCGGCGTGCTGCGACGCCGCCGTGCCGGTGAGCACGAAGATCCCCGTGCCGATCACCGACCCGATCCCCAGGGTGGTGAGGTTCACCGGCCCCAGCGACCGGCGCAGCGTTCCGCGCCCCGCCTCGTCCTGCAGCTCGGTGATCGATTTTCGCGTGAAGAACCCCATGCCGCCTCCGTGCTCCGGGAAAAGTCCGCGGGCCAGGGGGCGGCCCGGTGGGTCTCACCCGGAGTGTAGCGACGGCGTGGAGCTCGGCGGTTTTCTTTGCGTACGGGAGTTGTAAGGGAGTTTCGACTTCGACACCGGGTTGATCCGATGTTGCCGGAAATCGTTCCGGTTCCAGAACTGAAGAATCTCACGCAGAGCAGCAGAGAAGCAGAGGAGACTGGTTGTTCTCTGCTTCCTCTGCTGCTCTGCGTGATACCAAATCCGGGTAAAGATTGGTCGAAAACCAAACTGCACTTGGTTCACACGGAGTTAACGGAGTCAGCGGAGTCAACGGAAATGGAAGTTCTCCGTTAACTCCGTTGACTCCGTGTGAAACCACTCTTTTTCAGGATTCCGTATCACATGAGACATGTCCTTCGGGATCTTCATTGCGGAACGAGGCTCTGCAACGCGGTGTGAAACGGTCCCGGTTCAGGCACCGGCCAGCTCGTGGAAGGCCGCGCCGATCAGCACCCGCCCCTCGGCTTCCACCTTTTTCAGCAGCGGGTCGCCCTCGCGATGCCGGGTGCGGAAGCGTTCCAGCGACAGCGCCTCCACGGTGATCCGGACGCCGGTGCGGGCGAAGATGCGATCGCCGGCACCCACCAGCGCGTCACGGACCTTCGCCGCTCCCTTTTCGCCGGTGGCGACGACGAGAAGAGCGGTCTCCGCCCCCGCATCTTCTCGACCGGCGCCGCCCGCCAGCATGATCGACTCTACGCGGCCGGTCACCTCCGCGCGCTTGAGCGCCCCCCGCAGCATCTGCTTCAGCGTCTGGACGCGGCCGGCCTCGGCCTCGAACAGCGCCGTGAGCGGGGGGAGCAGCTCGTACTTCAGGTTCACGCGGTAAAGGTGCGAGGCCGACGAGTGCTCGCGCTGGAGCACCCCGAGCTCCACCAGCTCCCGCAGCGCCTGCCGCGCACCCTGGTCCGAGCGCACCCCCGCCAGCCGCTGCGCCTCGCGCCCCGTGACGGCGCTGCGCAGCGGGAGGAGCGCGCGAAGGATCTGCACCTTGGTGCCGGAGCCGAGCACGGCATCGAGTACGTGGTAGAGCATCCCGCAAGCACCTCGAGAAAGTCGCTGCGCCAGAAACAGCCCGTGTGGGCTAAATTTAGCTCATGTGGGCCAAATATGGTGTAATCGAATCAGAAATCAAGGTATCAGGCGGGTCACAGCGCGATGCGGTAGCCGGCTTTCCAGACGGTTACGATGTGGCGGGGGTCCGAGGGGTCTTCTTCGAGCTTGCGGCGCAGCTGGGCCACGTGCATGTCCACGGTGCGCGTCATCACGGCCGCGCGGTGGCCCCACACCTCGGCCAGCAGCTCCAGGCGGCCGGCCACGGTGCCCTTGCGCCGCACCAGCGCCATCAGCAGGTCGAACTCCTTGGGGGTGAGCGGCACCTCCTCTCCCCGCCGGCGGACGATGCGGGCGGCGGGGCTCACCTCGATCTCGCCGATGCTCACCACCGGCGGCGCGGCGGCCATCTCCGCGGCCGGCGCGCGCGAGCCGCGGCGCAACAGCGCGCTCACGCGGGCCAGCAGCTCCAGCAGGCCGAAGGGCTTGGTCACGTAGTCGTCGGCGCCCAGGCGAAAGCCCAGCACCTTGTCGCTCTCGGCGCCGCGCGCCGTCAGGATCAGCACCGGCACGTCGCGGCCCTCCTCGCGCAGCGCCTTCAGCACGCGGTAGCCGTCCATGGCGGGGAGCATCAGGTCCAGGATCACCAGGTCGGGCTCGTGCGCCCGCGCCTCGCGCAGCCCCTCGGCGCCGTCGCGGGCCACGGTCACCTGGTGGCCCTCCAGCTCCAGGCTGGCGGTGAGCCCGTACGCCAGGTTGGCGTTGTCTTCCACCACCAATATGCGGCTCACCGGGCCACCGCCCCTTCGGGCTCCGCCGCGTACGGCCGGGGCTCTTCGGGCGGGCCGGCGTGCATGGCGTAGGGCAGCTCGATCCAGAAGCGCGCGCCGCCGCCGGGCACCTCGCCCACCCCCACGCGGCCGCCGTGCAGCTCCACCAGGTCCTTCACCACCGCCAGCCCGATCCCGCTGCCGCCGGTGGCGCCCTCGGCGTCGCGCGCCAGACGGCGGTACGGCTCCCACACGGCGCGCCGCTCGTCCCAGGGCACGCCGGGGCCGCGGTCGTCCACGGCGATGCGCAGGTCCAGCCCGCGCAGCTCGGCGCGCACGCGCACCGTCTGCCCGGGCGGGCCGTACTTGACCGCGTTGTCGAGCAGGTTCAGCAGCACCTGGCGCAGCGCGTCGGGGTCGGCGCGCACCAGCACGCCCTCGTCGGCGTCCACCGTGAAGTCCACGTCCTTCTCGCGCGCCAGCGGGGCGAACGCGTCCACGATCTCGCGCAGCAGCGGCGCGGCCAGCACCGGGTTGGGCTGCACGCGCCCGGCGCCGCGCTGCGCACGAGAGAAGTGGAGGATGTTCTCCACCAGCCACGACAGCCTGCGCGACTCCTCGGCGATGATGCGCACAGAGCGCGCGCGCTGCTCGGGCGAGGCCAGCCGCCCCGAGTCGAGGAGGTCGCTGAACAGGCGGATCTGCGCCAGCGGGGTGCGCAGCTCGTGCGACACCCCCGACACGAAGTCGTCGCGCAGGCGCACCAGCTCGTGCTGGCGGCGCAGCTGCACGATGGCCACGCACACCAGCGCCAGCGTAAGCCCGAACACGGCCAGCAGCAGCGGCAGCCGCGAGCGCGGCCCCTGCGCCGGCACCCCCACCGCCGCGTCGGGGCGCACCGACACCTGCGAGGTGAGCCCGGCCCACGCCCCACCGAGCCGCTCGGCCACCGAGCCGCGCGCCAGCGGCTCGGGGGGATAGGCGCCGATCTTGGCGTCTACCCAGGCGCCTTCGCGCTGCGGCGCGCCCGCCGAGCGCCACACCAGCGTCCCGTTCTCGCGCAGCACCACCGCCGTCACCGACCCGCCGCCGCCGGCAGGCGCCACGCCGGGAACCAGCGCTCCCGCGCCGTACGCCTCGTCGAAGGCGCGCGGGGCGACGGCCGCCGGGTCCACCACGAACCCGTCCACCGCCCTCCCTTCCCCCGTGCCGGCGAGGCGATACACCAGCAGGTAGCGCGCGCCGCCGGCCGCCAGCGGCTCCACGTGCACCTGCTCGTCGGCCGACGCGCGCGCCAGGGAGCGGCCCAGCGCCGAGCCGCGCGCGCCGGTCCGCAGCCAGGCCTCCACCGCGGCGGGTACGCCGGCCACCTGCGCCCCACGGGCGTCGGCGGCCAGGCGGAAGGCACCCAGCACGGGGAGCGCGCACCGGCACCACGCCTTCACCCCGGCGTCGGCGAGGCGCGCGACCTCGTCCGGCGAACGCACGGCGGAGCCCGGCTCGTCGTCGCCGGCCGCGAGCGCGGCGGTGCCGGCGGTGGTGAGCTCGCGCCGCAGGGCGTCGTCGGCGCGGCGGGCCAGCTCCCAGCCGGCGAGCGAGGCGTAGCCGCGCAGCGCCTGGTCGGTGGAGCGCGCCTCGGAGCGCGCCGCGTCGACCGCCTGGTACGCCAGCACCGCCGACAGCCCCAGCAGCACCAGCAGCAGCCCGGCCAGGAAGGCCGAGCCGGGTGCCATCTGCGAAGAGCGGCGGAGCGAAAGCATGTGGATGGGAATCCCCCAGGGTCGGCGATGACGGGACCTCGTCACCTGAACGTTACACCCGCCGGCGCCGGATGGGCCAGCGCCGGGTGTAAGGGATTGGTAAAATCCGCCGCTTCATCCCATCCCCCGATCGTTTTCCTTGCCTCCACGGGGCGCACCGCGCTACGGTCCAGGGAGAATCTTCGGCCTCCGTCCGCTCCGATCGGCCTCCTTCCCATGAAAAGAATCCTCCTCCCGCTCGCCCTTCTCGCGGCCCTCCCTGCGTCCGCGTCCGCACAGGCGGACACCGCGCGCTGGACGATCGTGCTGGGCGAGCGGCACGCCGGCGAGACGAAGGGGTGGGCGATGCCCGACGGCGAGCTGCGCTTCACCTCGGCCTACAACGACCGCGGGCGCGGCCCGGCGCTCGAAACACGGCTGCGGCTGGGCCCCGGCGGAGTGCCGGTGCGCGTCCACACCACCGGAGTGGACTACTACAAGAACCCGGTGGAAGAGACGTTCGAGGTGGCCGGCGGCCGCGCGCGCTGGCGCAGCCAGGCCGAGCACGGCGAGAAGCCGGTGAGCGGGCCGGCGGTGTTCCTCCCCATCAACGACGCGTCGGAGTCGGGGATCCTGGTGCGCGCGCTGCTGGCGGCGCCCGGCCGCTCGCTCCCCCTCCTCCCCGATGGGCGCGCCACGCTGGAGCCGGCCGGCGAGGTGCAGGTGAGCGCCAACGGCCAGACGCGCACGGTGCGGCAGTGGCTGGTGGGCGGAACGGGGTTCGAGCCCTACCCGGTGTGGCTCACGGCCGACGGCCGCTACTTCGGAAGCGCCGGCGCGTGGGGCGGGGTGGTGGAGAAGGGGTGGGAACCGGTGCTGCCGCAGCTCCTCCGCGCGCAGGACGCGGCGCAGGCGCGGCGCTACGCGGCGATGGCCGACTCGCTGCGCTCCCGCCGCGGCGGCGCGCTGGCCATCCGCGACGTGGGCGTGTTCGACCCGGCCGCGCGCGTGGTCCGACCCGGATGGACGGTGGTGATCGAGGGCGGCCGGATCGCCGCGGCGGGGCCAAGCGCCGGCGTGGCGATCCCGGCCGGCGCCGCGGTGGAGGACGGGGCGGGGAAGACGCTGATCCCCGGGCTGTGGGACATGCACACCCACAACGGGCCGCTGGACGGGCTGATGCACATCGCCGCCGGCGTCACCTCGGTGCGCGACCTGGGGAACGACACCACCACCGTGCTGGACCTGAAGCGCCGGTGGGACGCCGGTGAGCAGATCGGGCCGCGGCTGGCGTGGGCGGGGTTCATCGACGGGCCGGGGCCGTTCACCGCGCCCACGGGGTGGAAGGTGTCCACCGCCGCCGAGGCGACCGCCGCGGTGGAGGCGTACCGCCGCCTGGGGGCGGAGCAGATCAAGGTGTACAGCTCGCTCGACACCACGCTGCTCCCGGTGATCGTGCGGCGGGCGCACGCGCTGGGGATGCGGGTGAGCGGCCACATCCCCTGGCCGCTCACCGCCCAGCGGGGGGTGGCGATGGGGATGGACGAGCTGCAGCACGGCAACTTCCTCCTCCTCAACTTCCTGGGCGACAGCATCGACACGCGCACCCCCGCGCGCTTCGCCCGGCCGGCGCAGATGGGGGCCGACGTCGACCTCGCGTCGCCCCGGGTGCAGGCGTTCATCGCGCTGCTGCGCGACCGGCGGGTGACGGTGGACCCCACGCTGAACGTGTTCGAGGGGATGTTCACCGGCCGCAAGGGCCAGGTGTCGCCCGACTTCGCGGCGGTCGCCGACCGGCTGCCGCCCAACGTGCGCCGGGGGTTGCTCACCGGCGGCATCCCGGTGGCCGAGGGGATGGACGAGCGCTACCGCGAGAGCTTCCGCCGCATGGTGCAGCTGGTGGGCGCCCTGCACCGCGCGGGGGTGCGCATCGTGCCGGGGACCGACGCCCTGGCGGGGTTCGCGCTGCACCGCGAGCTGGAATTGTACGTGCAGGCCGGCATCCCCGCGGCCGACGTGCTGTACCTGGCCACGCTGGGCGCGGCCGAGGTGATGCGGCGCGACGGCGAGCTGGGCTCCATCGCCCCCGGGAAGCTGGCCGACGTGGTGCTGCTGGAGGGAGACCCGACGCGCGACATCTCGGCGGTGCGGCGGCCGGTGCTGGTGGTGAAGAACGGCGTGGCGTACCAGCCCGAGCGGCTGTACCGCGCCATCGGCGTGTCGCCCGCGGCGGGGCGCCGGTAGATTGCCCGCCGCCCGCGCGGGTGGCGCCGTTCCGGCCCGCCGGCACCCGCCGGCGGGCCTCGCCGTGCCTGCCGAAACGCCCCGCTCTGAAACTTCCCGCGCCCGTTCGGCGTGGAGCATGCGTGATTCCGCCGTTCGCAGCCCCACCCAGCGCCCAGAGACGGAACCGTGACCGAGCCCGTGCAGCCGACCCCGGACCCCGCCGCCGACGCACCCGACCCGCTTCCGCCGCCCCTTCCGGAGGGCGAGGTGGAGCCGGAGATCGAGGAGCGCTGGGAGCAGGAGGTGGCCGCGGCCGAGGCGTCGGCGAAGACGGCCGCGCCGTTGCGGTGGGTGCGCTGGCTGGTGGTGGTGGTGCTGATGGGGCTGGCCGTGTACCTGGTGGTCCCGCAGCTCACCGACCTGCAGGAGTCGGCGCGCGTGCTGCGCACGATGCGGCCGTGGGCGGTGGGGCTGGCGATCCTCTCCGAGATCCTGAGCTACGTGGCGCTGGGCTTCATGATGAAGCGCATCGTGGGGCTCACCGGGCAGCACCTGACGCTGCACCGTGCCTTCGGGGTCACGCTGGCGTCGGGAGCGGTGGGGCTGATCGCCGGGGGGCTGGTGGGGATCGGCGGGTCGAGCTTCCGCTGGCTGCGCGACGCGGGGATCCGCGCCGAAGGGGCGCTGCTGGCCGGCTGGCTCCCCACCCTGCTGAACGCCGCCACCATCGGCGCCTTCGCGCTGATCGGGATGGTGGAGCTGGTGCTGCTGCAGGAGCTGTCCACCGCGCTCTGGATCGCCTTCGGGATGTCGCTGGGGCTGCTGCTGGGCGTGGGGGGATCGGTGCTGTGGGCGTCGAAGCACCGCGAGGCGGCCAAGCGGATCCTGGCGCGCCGGCAGGCGGGGTGGGCGCGCCTGCGGAAGAAGGAGCCCAACCCCGAGCCGCTGATGGCCACGGTGGACCGGCTGTTCGACGCCCTGCACGTGCTGAAGACGCGCGGGTGGAAGGCGCCGGTGGCGGGCGCGGCGCTGGGGGTGCTGCTCGACATGGGGTGCATGTTCTGGCTGTACGTGGCGGCCCGGAACATGGTGACGCCGGGGAAGCTGCTGTCGGGGTACGCGCTGCCGCTGCTGATCGGGAAGGTGGCGGTGATCCCGGGGGGGATCGGGCTGGTGGAGGGCACCATGATCGCCCTGTACGACGGCTTCGGCGTGCCCTCGGCCACGGCGGTGCTGGTGGTGCTGGCGTACCGGGTGATCGCCTTCTGGATGCCGAACCTGCTGGGCTTCTGCATCATCCCCTTCCTCCAGATCCCCTCGCGCCGCACCGGGCGCGACGTGGAGTGGGCGGGACCGAAGGAACGGCGCCGCTGATCCCAGACACTGAAAAAGAGCGGTTTCACACGGAGTCAACGGAGTTAACGGAGAACTTCCATTTTCCGTTGACTCCGCTGACTCCGTTAACTCCGTGTGAAACAAGTGCAGTTTGGTTTCCAACCACTCTTTGTTCAGATTTGGTGATGAGTACCCGCTGTCGCGGCTGACGCCGGCAGAGGCGACGACGGAAGAGCGCCGACCCGGCAGGCGGGTCGGCGCTCTTCGTGTGTCTGCGACGGCGAAGGCCGGTCAGGCGGCGGCGGTGACCTCGCGGGCGGCGCCGGCGCGGCGGCGGAGCTTCTGGGTGAGGTCGGCGATCAGCACCTGCGCGAAGGCGAGCGGGATCAGGCGGCTGTCGTTGCCTTCCTCGTCCATGAACGAGCCGAGCTGGTCGGAGGTGAAGGTGTCGGGGAAGCGCTCGGCCGCCCACGCGTCCACCAGGTCGGGCGACAGCCCGTTGTCGACCTTCACCACCAGCGTGTCGCCCTCTTCCTCGAAGGCCACGTGCCCCTCGAAGCGGTGCCCGATCCCGTTTCCGCGCACCGCCTCGGCGGCGTTGCGGCGGAGGACGAGGGTGGCGCGCACCTCGCTGTCGGGGGCGTCCCACTCGGGGATCTCGTAGCGCACCACCAGGTCGGCGCGCTCGGCCTGCGGCAGCACGTACTCCTTGCTGTCGAGCAGGTGCCGGGCGATGTGCTTGAGCACCTCGGCCTCGGAGTAGCCGCGCGTCTTCACGTCGCGCCGCAGCTTCCAGCGGAAGAGCAGCTCGGGCTCGGGCTGCAGGAACACGGCGAGGTCGTACGCCGAGCGCAGCTCCTCGGTGGGGAAGCCGAGCAGCCCGCGCACCAGCACCACCTCGTTGGGGTCGACCACGTGCATCTGCCCGAAGGTGCCGTCGCTGTGGTCGTAGCGGCGGCTGCGAACGGGCCTGCCGCGCGCCAGGAGCTGCAGGTGCTCCTGCATCAGCGGAAAGTTGTGCACGCTGGGGTGCAGCGCGGTGAACCCCAGCTCGGTGCGCTCGGCGCGCGTGTGCCGGTGGTAGTCGTCGAGCTCCAGGGTGCTGACCTTCTCCGGGCCGATCAGCGATGCCACGCCGGTCGCCACGGTGCTCTTGCCGCTGCCCGAGTCGCCTACGATCCCCAGCAGAAAGGGGAGATGGCTCGATTCGGGGAAGGAAACGCCGCTCATTCCGCGGCGGCCGCGAGGCGCGGCGTGCGGTATAGGGTCATGAAGACCTCCCATTTGATGAACAGTCGATATTAGCGCGTGACGCCGGGAAGCGAAAGAAAGGCGTGGTTAACAGGGGGTGAGGGTTTGCGGCGGTGCGGGGGTACGGAGGTACGGAGGACGAACAGGTGCGAAGGTGCGAAGGTGCGAGGGTGCGTTGGCCCGGACCGCACCCGCGGTCGTGCGATGCTGCGCGGCTCGATGTACCTTGCGGTCGAAGTCCGCGAAGGCGGACTGCGTGCCGTTGTAGCCGTGAGTTCACTCGCATCTTCACGACGGACGCCCCCGCGCGTCCTCGGTTGCGTCTCGCGCCCTCGCTCCTTTCACCTTCTTCGTCTTCGATGTCAGGCTACTGCGACGCTGCGCCCGGGCACGAGTGGCACGGGCCGTATCACGACCACGAGTACGGCTTTCCGCTCGGCACCGACGACGAGCTGCTGGAGCGGCTGGCGCTCGAGATCAACCAGGCCGGGCTGAGCTGGCTCACCATCCTCAAGAAGCGCGAGGCGTTCCGCCGCGCCTTCGACGGCTTTCGGGTGGACGTGGTGGCGGCGTACGGCGACGCCGACCGCGAGCGCCTGCTGGCCGACGCCGGCATCATCCGCAACCGGCTGAAGGTGGACGCGGTGATCGAGAACGCACGCCGCGTGCAGCAGCTGCGCGAGTCGCACGGCTCGTTCGCCGGGTGGCTGGATGCACATCACCCACTCTCCAAGGAAGAGTGGGTGAAGCTGTTCAAGCGCACCTTCCGCTTTACCGGCGGCGAGATCGTCGGCGAGTTCCTGATGAGCACCGGCTACCTCCCCGGCGCGCACCGCCCCGACTGCCCCGTGCAGGCGCGCATCCTGGCCGCCGGCCCCGCGTGGGCGCGCGCGGCCGCGGCCGTCTGACGGGTTGTATCGGTGACTGGGTCATACCGGTTTGCGGAGCGCCGTTCTGGATGGAACGAGCGAAGATGCCTCACGCAGAGTCAGCAGAGTCATCAGAAAAACCAAAGCAGTTTCTGCTGACTCCGCTGACTCCGCGTGAGATCTCCGACCCGTCCCGATTCCGGACCAGCCTCCGCAATCCCGTACTACGCCGCTCTGGCAGGCGGCGCGGGGGTGGTGACCAGGTCCAGCGTGAGCTCGATCATGTCGTCCACCAGGTCGTTGGTCAGGCGCGAGCCGCGATAGGCCACGCCCCAGTGCTGCCGGTCGATGCGGAAGCGCGCGGTGGCGTGCAGCGCGCCGTTCGCCGCCGGCGCCACCGCGGCTTCGAAGCGGACGGGGCGGGCACGGCCGCGCAGCGTCAGCACCCCGTCCACCGCGTACCGGCCGCCGGGGCGCGGCGTCACGCTCCGGATCTGAAAGGCCGCCGTGGGGTGGCGCGCGACGGCGAAGAAGTCGTCGTGCATCAGGTGCTCGCGCAGGCGGCGGCGCGGCACCGGGTCGCTCGGCGGGATGTCGGTGACTTCGATGCTGCGCATGTCCACCACGAACGATCCCCCCAGCGGCGCCCGCCCGTCCACCGTCACCGCGCCGGATGCCAGGCGCACGATCCCCGCGTGCTTCCCCAATCCACGGAACTTGGTGCCCTTCCAGCGGATCACCGAACGCTCGACGTCGAGCTGGAGCGTCGCCACGCCCTCGACGTCTGGGTGAACGGGTGCGCTGGCCACGCGCGGCAGGACCCGCGCGGCGACGGTGCCGAGATCCGCGTCCGGCGCCGGGTCGCCGCGGCCGCAGGCGACCAGCAGCGCCAGCGAGGCGAGCGACAGGCACCTCATCGTGTCTCCTCGGGGCTCGGCAGAACGATGTTCCGCGTGGCCGTCCAGCCGCCATTCTGCCGGACGGGGCGCATGATCCCCGTGCCGCCGCGCGTGCCCAGCCTGGCGCGCTCGGCCGCGGTCAGCCTGGGATCGTCATCGAACACGAAGCTGTTCAGCCAGTACTCGGCGCGACCGGGCTCCAGCACGTTGACGTGGATGTGCTGGGGATCGGTGCGGCCGGGGTACGAGGCCGGGCGGATGGTGGTGAACCGGTACCGCCCCTGCGCATCGGTGCGGAGCCAGCCGCGCAGGTAGCCATGCCGCACCGCGTTGCCCGTCTCGTTGCCGCGCCTGGGATACACGCCGCGCGCGTTGGTGTGGTAGAGGTAGAGGATCACCCCCGGCGCGGGCGTTCTGCCATCCGGCCGGTAGACCACGCCGTGGACGGTGAGCGGCTCGCCCGGCTCGCCTGGCTCCGCGATGCGAATGCTGGACGCGAGGTTCGCCGGTGCTTCGCCGGTGCCGCACCACTCGCAGTCGGGGCGCGCGGAGCCATCCCCCTGCTGGGCGCTGGCGTCCGGCGCCGCGTTGCAGGCCGCGATCAGCGGCACGAGCAGCAGCACGCTTCGGTTCATGGCCTTGTCCCCGTGAGTGCGTAAACGACGGCCGGCTCGCGTGCCGTCTCAGGTTCTCTACAGGGAAGGATGCGGCGGGGCGGTGGATGTTAATCGGGTCGTTCGCGGAGTGTCTGCGGGGTGGTGAGACTCGCGGCGGTTCAGGTATTAACATTCGGGGATTGTCGCGCATCTACGGAGGACGGCGTTCGGATCGGTCCCCCGGCCACGCGTGATGATGACCCTGCCCCAACTCGTGCCGTCTGCGCCCGCGCCAGGAGAGAGGAGGCCGGTGGCGGAGCAACCCAGACCGCTGGCGGACCTGGATGCGGCCGCACTGGTGCGCGCGGCCGGCGGGGGCGACCGCGCCGCATTCGGCGTGCTGTACCAGCGCTACTCGCGCATGGTGCACGGGCTGCTGCTGTCCCACGCCGACCGCGACGACGTGCACGACCTGGTGCACGACGTGTTCGTGAGCGCGCTGGAAAAGCTGCACACGCTGCGCGACGCGGACGCATTCGGGGCCTGGATCGGCGCCATCGCCCGCAACCGCGCGCGGATGCACCACCGCGCCCGCCACGCCGTGCAGCCGCTCTCCGACGACCTGGCCGGCACCTCGCGCGCAGACGAGGCGCTGGGTGCCGACGAGGTGCTGAGCGCGCTGCGCCGGCTGCCGGAGCGCTACCGCGAGCCGCTGGTGCTGCGGCTGGTGGAGCAGATGAGCGGGGAAGAGATCGCCCGGCAGACCGGCCTGTCGCACGGCACGGTACGGGTGTACCTGCACCACGGGATGGCGCAGCTTCGCGAGCTGCTGGGAGGCGCCGATGCGTGACGACGACTACCTCTGGGACCCGGCCGCCACCGCCGACCCCGAGATCCAGCGGCTGGAGAACGCCCTGCGCCCGCTCCGGTTTCGCGGCGAGGGCGAGGGCGCGCCGCTGGCCATCCCCCGGCCGCGGCGGCGCTGGCCGCGGGTCGCCGCCGCGCTCGCCGCCGCTGCCGCCGTAGCGGCGATCGGCATCGGCGCATGGCTGCGGTCGTTCGACTCGCCGTGGACGGTGTCGCCGATCCGCGGGAGCGTGGCGGTGGGGGCGGAGCAGGCACGGGCGACGGAGCAGCTCGCGCCAGGAGACTGGGTGCAGACCAGCCCGGACGCCGCGGCGCGCATCCGCGTGGGCCGCATCGGCAGCGCGGAGCTGGGGCCGGGGTCGCGCGCGCGCCTGGTGCGCGCCCGCGGCAAGGAGCACCGGATGGCGATGGAGTACGGAACGATGCACGCCCGCATCTGGGCGCCGCCGCGCTTCTTTCTGGTGGAGACGCCCAGCGCGCTCGCCATCGACCTGGGGTGCGTCTACACGCTGCGGCTGGACGCACGCGGCGCCGGCGTGCTGCGCGTGGAATCGGGCGAGGTGGAGCTGGTGCGTGGCGGCCGCCGCGCCTTCGTGGTGGCCGGGAACGAGGCGACGCTGGCGCCGGACGTGGGGCCGGGGCTCCCCTATCCCGTCGCCGCGGATTCCGCCTTCCGCGCGGCGCTGGCGGGGTACGAGGCGAACGGTGGGGACGAAGCGCTGGCGCGGCTGCTGGCCGCATCCAGCGCGAAGACCACCATCACGTTGTGGCACCTGCTGCAGCGGGTGGGCGCGGATCACCGCGACGCCGTCTACGCGCGGCTGGCGGAGCTGGCGCCGCCGCCGGACGGCGTTACGCGCGACGCCGTGCTGCGGATCGAGCGCCGCGACCTGCAGCGCTGGCGCCGCGCGATGGAGCGCTCGTGGACCACCGAGTCGGTGCCCGCATGGAAGCGCGCCTGGCGGCGCCTGTGGACGATGACGGCGTGAGGCCGCTCGTGCCATCGTCCCCCGGCGGCTGAAGCCGCAGCAACAACGACGAAAAGCCTCGCAAACTGCGCGAGGCTTCAACGACCGAGGTCGCCTTTCATCTCTGTGGTCGCGCGAAGCGCGGTGGGAGGCCCAGCCTCAGGCCGACGTCGGGGGAGATGGTCGTCATCCAAAGAAAGAGCCTCACCTTCCGCTGGAGAAGGTGAGGCTCTTCGATCGACCGCGGTTTCGTACCTCCGTACCTCCGTACCTCCGTACCTCCGTACCTCCGTACCTCCGTACCTCCGTACCTACTTCGTCTCGATCCAGCTCGTGCCGATGCCGCTTTCGACGCGGAGGGGGACGTCGAGCACGGCGGCGTTCTCCATCCGGTCGCGGACGAGCGCCTGGACCTCGGGGACGTTGGCCTCGGGGACCTCGAAGAGGAGCTCGTCGTGCACCTGCAGGAGCATCTTCGTCCCGTCGGTGCGCCCGTCCAGGTCCTTCTGGATCTGGATCATGGCGATCTTGATCAGGTCGGCCGCGGTGCCCTGGATCGGCGCGTTCGTCGCCGCGCGCTCGCCGAACGAGCGGATGTTGAAGTTGCGCGCGTTGATCTCGGGGATGTAGCGGCGGCGGCCGGTGAGCGTTTCCACGTATCCCGTCTGCCGCGCCTTCTCCATCTGCTCGTCGAGGTAGCGCCGCACGCCGGGGAAGCGCTGGAAGTACGCCTCGATGAACTCCTTCGCCTCGGCCGTGCTCATCCCCAGCTGCCGCCCCAGCGCGAACGGGCCGATGCCGTAGATCACGGCGAAGTTCACCGTCTTGGCCCGGTCGCGCATCTCCTTGCTCACCTCGGCCGTGGGCACGCCGAAGATGATCCCCGCGGTCTGGCGGTGGATGTCGGCGCCGGCACGGAACGCCTCCACGAACGCCTCGTCGCCCGAGTAGTGCGCCAGGATGCGCAGCTCGATCTGCGAGTAGTCGGCCGCCACGAAGCGCATCCCCTCGGCGGGGATGAAGCCGCGGCGGATCTCGGCGCCCATCTCGGTGCGGATCGGGATGTTCTGCAGGTTGGGGTCGGACGACGCCAGCCGCCCCGTGGCCGCCACCGTCTGGTTGAACGAGGTGTGGATGCGCCCCGTCTCGGGGTTCACCGACTTCGGCAGCGCCTCCACGTAGGTGCCGCGCAGCTTCTCGATCTGCCGGTACTGCATCAGCAGCGTGGGCAGCTCGTGCCCCTGCGCCGCCAGCTCCTGCAGCACGTCCACGTCGGTGCTGGCGCCGGTCTTGGTCTTCTTGATCACCGGCAGCCCCAGCCGGCCGAACAGGATCTCGCGGAGCTGCGGGGTGCTGCCGATGTTGAACTCGGTGCCCGCCGACGCGTAGATCTGCGCCTCGAGGTCGCGCAGCTGCGCGCGCATCTGCTCGCCGGCGCGGGCGAAGAACTCTTCGTCGATGCGGATGCCGTTCCACTCCATCTCGGCCAGCACACGTACCAGCGGCATCTCGATGTCGCGGAAGAGCGGCTCCAGGTGCAGCCGCTCCAGCTCGGGCGCGAACCGCTCGTGCAGCCGCACGGTGATGTCGGCGTCTTCGCACGCGTACTCGGCGGCGCGGGAAAGCTCCACCTCGGCGAACTCGATCTGCGCCTTCCCCTTCCCGGTGACGTCCTCGTAGTGGATGGTCTTGTGGTTCAGGTGCTGCAGGGCCAGCGAGTCGAGCCCGTGCTCGCGGCGGCCGGGCTCCAGCAGGTAGCTGGCCACCATGGTGTCGAAGTCCACCCCCGCCAGCGCGATCCCCGCGCGGCGGAACACCAGGAAGTCGTACTTCAGGTTCTGCCCCACCTTGCGCACCGCCGGGTCTTCGAGCATCGCCACCAGCTCGCGCATCTCGTGGCTGTCGAGGGTGGGCAGGTTCTTCGGCCCCGCGGCCTTGCGCGCCTCGGGCGAGGGGTCGCCCTCGCCGCCCAGCAGGTCGCCCTGCGCGGGGCTGGGGAGGCGGTGGCGGAAGGGGAGGTAGAAGGCCTCGCCCGGCTTGAGCGACAGCGAGATCCCGCAGAGCTCGGCCCGCATGGGGTCGGTGCTGCTGGTCTCGGTGTCCACCGCCACCCACCCCTGCTGGCGCACCCGCGCCATCAGCGACGCCACGGTGGCCGCGGTGTCCACCAGGTGGTACTCGGTCGGCATCCGCTCGCGGGTCGCCTCTTCCTCCTCGTCGGGCGCGTAGTCGCGCGCCAGCGAGTTGAACTCCAGGTCCAGGAACAGCTCGCGCAGCCGCGGCCGGTCTGGCCGGCCCACCTTCACCGCGCTCAGGTCGAGCTGCACGGGCAGGTCGCAGCGGATGGTCACCAGCTGCTTGGAGAGCATCGCCTCGGCGGCGAAGGCCTGCAGCGCCTCGCGCGGGCGCTTGGCCTTGATCTCGGCGGCGTGCGCCAGGATCTCTTCGATCGGGCCGTACTCCTCGATCAGCTGCACCGCCGTCTTGGGGCCGATGCCGGGCACGCCGGGGACGTTGTCGCTGGCGTCGCCGATCAGCCCCAGGTAGTCGACCACGCGCTCCGGCGGCACGCCCAGGCGCTCGCTGGCGTTGCGCGTGTCGACCCACTCCTCTTCCACCGCGCCGGGGCCGCCGCGGCCGGGGTTCAGGAGACAGACGTGCGGGCGGATCAGCTGGTAGAAGTCCTTGTCGCCGCTCACGATCACCGTCTCGATCCCCGCCTCCACCGCCTGCACGGCGAGGGTGCCGATCACGTCGTCGGCCTCGTACCCCTCCAGCTCCAGCACGGGGATGCGGAAGCCGTTGACGATGTCGCGCACGCGCGGGAGCGAGGCCTTCAGCTCGTCGGGCATCTTCTCGCGCGTGGCTTTGTACTCGGGATAGACGATGTGCCGGTCGCTCATCCCGGCGTCGAACACCATCCCCAGGTAGTCGGGGTCGTGCTGCTCGATCACCTTCTTCAGGAACCGCGTGACGCCGAACGCGGCCGACGTGTTCTCGCCCTTGCTGGACATCAGCGGCCGGCTGACCAGCGCGAAGAAGGCGCGGTAGATCAGCGCGTAGCCGTCGATCAGGTACAGGCGCGGGCGGGTTTTCTCGGGCTTGTCCACGGGCGTTCTCGGGAGGGTTGCCGGGTGCGCGAAAGCGGGGCGGAATCTACCCTGCCGACGGGGTGGGGGCAAAACCCTCATCCCCCACCGCGGGACAGCGACGGTTCAACGATGCGAGGCCCTCGAATCAACGATGCGGGGCCCGCGAAAGGCGGCTGAAGCCGCAGGCTACGACAACAGGAAGCCTCGCAAACTGCGCGAGGCTGGGTCGGCGTGGGGTCGAGTGGCGTGACGGCGGCAGCGATCTGGAAAGGCGGGTGAACCCGCAGGCTGGAACGGCACGAAGCCTCGCAAACGGCGCGAGGCTGATCGACGCGGGGTCGAGTGGGGTGACGAGCGGCAGCGATCTGGAAAGGCGGGTGAACCCGCGGGCTGGAACGGCACGAAGCCTCGCAAACTGCGCGAGGCTCGGTCGGCGCGGGGGTCGGCGGGGTGCCCGGCTCCGATCCATCCCATCGGCTACCCTCGAACGGCTCCGGCTCCCTCCAGCACCGCGCGAATCGAGGTCGTCAGCTTTTCGGCCACGTCGGCCACGAAGGGGTGCTGCAGGATGGTACCGTGGCTGCCGCCCACGCGGTGCACCGTCGCGCCGCCCAGCGCCCGCGAGGCCCAGAACTCCACCGCGCCGTCGCGCGGGAGCGCGTGCTCCGACCCGGAGGTGCGCACGTAGGTGAGGTGGCCCTGGTACCGCGGCGGATCGTAGCGCACCAGCGCGCCCAGGTTGGCGCGGCGCACGCGGGTGAGCGTCAGGATCTCGTCCACGCGCGACATCGGCAGGGTGCGCGGCGAGTTGACCTGCCTGACCGCTTCGATCGCCTGCTGCCGGTGCGGGAGCCGCCCGATGCGGTCCACCCGCACCAGCGACGCCGTCCCCCACCCCACCAGGTCGGCCACGATGCGCTGCAGCACGCGCGCGTGGTCCAGCAGCTCGGCGGTGTCCTGCTTCGGGCGCGGAACGCCGCTGTCGAGCAGCGCCACCATCCCCACCTCGGCCCCGGCGGCCCGCAGCTGGCGCCCCATCTCCCACGCCACCAGCCCACCGAAACTCCAGCCGCCCAGCAGGTACGGCCCCTCGGGCTGCACCTCCCGCACGGCGTGGATGAAGAAGCCGGCGATCTCTTCCGCGCTCTCCAGCGGCTCGTGCCCGTCGTCGATGCCGCGCACCTGCAGGCCGTAGACGGGCTGGTCGGAGCCCATCAGCCCGGCCAGCGCGTGGTAGCACACCACGTGGCCGCCGCCGGGGGGCGCCAGGAACAGCGGCGGCAGCGATCCGTGCGGCTGCAGCGGGATCAGCGGCGGCTGCACGGCGGCGCGCTCGCCCGCCATCACCCGCGCCAGCCCGGCCACCGTGGGCGCGCGCAGGAGCGACGCCAGCGGCAGCTCGCGCCCCAGCTCGGTGCGCACCCGCGCCATCAGCCGCGACGCGGTGATCGAGTTGCCGCCCAGGTCGAAGAAGTCGTCGTGGATCCCCACGCGCGGCACCGACAGCGCCTCGCCCCAGATCGCCACCAGCTTCGCCTCCACCGGCGAGCGCGGCTGCGTGGCGCGGCCCAGCGCGGCCGATTCGGCCGGTGGATCAGGCAGGGCGCGGCGGTCCACCTTGCCGCCGGCCGTGCGCGGGAGCGCGTCTACCCACGCGAAGGCGGAGGGGACCATCGCCTCGGGGAGCCGGGCGCGCAGGTGCTCGCGCAGCTCGGGCGGGGCGGGCCGCACCCCGTCCGCCGCCACCAGCCAGGCCACCAGGCGGCGTCCGCCGCCCGCCCCGTCGCGCGCGTCCACCGCGGCGGAGGCGATGGCGGGGTGGGTGGCCAGCGCGGCCTCCACCTCGGCCACCTCGATGCGCACGCCGCGCACCTTCACCTGCGCGTCGGCGCGGCCAAGGTGCTCCAGCGTGCCGTCGTCGAGCCAGCGCGCTACGTCGAGCGTGCGATACATCCGCGCCCCCGCCGGGCCCCACGGATCGGGAACGAAGCGGTCGGCGGTGAGCGCCGGCCGCCCCGCGTAGCCGCGCGCCACCCCGGCGCCGGCCAGCCACACCTCTCCCGGCACGCCCACGGGCACGGGGCGCATCTCCGCGTCCAGCACGTACACGCGGCCGTTGGCGATCGGGCCGCCCACCGACATCCGCCGCACGTCGCGCGGAACGTCGCACGCGGTGGAGTACGTCGTATCCTCCGTGGGCCCGTACACGTTCATCACGCGCCGCGCCTCGCCCCACGCGTGCACCTGCCGCGCGAGCGGGGCCGGCACCGCCTCGCCGCCCACCATCCACACGCGCACGGTGGGTGGAAGCCGGTCTTCGCGCAGCAGCTCCGCCGCCACCGAGGGGACGACGAACGCCGCGCGGGGCGTTCGTCCGGCCGGCACCGGCTCCACCGGCCCGCCGGTGAGCACGGCGCACCCGCCCCACGCCAGCGCACCAAAGATCTCCAGCCCCGACACGTCGAAGGCCAGCGAGGTCCAGGCGAGGGTGGCCGCCCGGTCCTCCTCGGCGAAGGCGTGCCGGAACCACTCCAGCAGCGCGACCGCGGCGCGGTGCTCGATCATCACCCCCTTCGGCCCGCCGGTGCTGCCGGAGGTGGTGACGACGTACGCCAGGCTCTCCGCCACCGCGCCGCCGGTGACGTCTTCCGCGCTCTCGCTGGAGAGATCGGCGTGGTCGAGGTCGAGGGTGAGCAGGCCGGCCGCCTCCGCCAGCACCGCGCGCGACGCCGCGTCGGTCAGCACGGCGGTGGCGGTGGCGCCGCGGAGGATGGCGGCCGCGCGGGCGGGGGGCTGTGCCGGATCGATGGGGACGTAGGCGGCGCCGGCCTTCAGCACGCCCAGCAGCGCGGCCACCACCTGGGGCGTGCGCGCCATGCAGATGCCCACGCGCGACTCGGGCCCCGCGCCCAGCCGGCGCAGCCGCCGCGCGATCCGGTTGGCGCTTGCGTTCAGCTCGCCGTACGTCACGTCCACGCGCTCGCCGAACGCCACGGCCACGGCGCCGGGGCGCTCCCGCGCCTGCCGTTCGAACAGGTGGTGGATGCAGCCACCGGCGAAGGGGCGCTCGGTGCGGTTCCACTCCACCGTCACGCGGCGGAGCTCGTCGGCATCGGCCATCGGCACGCGCGCCAGCGCCCCGTCCGCGTCGGCCACGAAGCCGTGGAGCAGCGCCTCGAGCCGGGCGAGGAGACGGTAGGCGGTGGGGGGGTCGAAGAGCGAGGCGGCGAACTGCAGCTCGGTGTGCAGCCGGTCGCCCAGGTCTTCGATCACCAGCGTCAGGTCGAAGGGCGACGATCCCGAATCCACCACCTCGAACGCCGTCTCCGCCCCCGGAAGGGCGAGCGGGGTGGAGGCGCCGTCGCTCATCACCAGCAGCGACTGCACCAGCGGCGGCCGCGAGGGGTCGCGCCGCGCGCCGGCGATCTCCACGATGCGGTCGAAGGGGATGCGGGCGTGCTCGCGCGCGCCGACCACGGACGTGTGCGCCGCGCGGAGGGCGTCGCGCACCGTCTCGGCGCCGGTGTAGCGGAAGCGCAGGGGGACGGTGTTGGCGAAGAAGCCCACCATCCCCTCCATCTCGGGCGCCCAGCGGTTGGCCACCAGCGTGCCCAGCAGGAACTCGCTCTGCCGCGCGTGCCGGTGCAGCACCTCGCCCCACGCCGCGGTGAGCACGGCGAAGGGCGTGGTCCCCTCGCGCCGGGCGAGCGCGGCGACCCGGGCCGCCAGCTCGGGCGAAAGCGGGCGCGCCGCCTTGCCGCCGGCGAACTCCTGCAGCGCGGGGCGCGGCCGGTCTGCCACGAGCTCGAACACGTGCGGGGCGCCGGCCAGCTCGCGCTTCCAGTGCTCCGCGTCGGCCGCCAGCGCGCGGCCGCCCTGCGCCTTGCGCTGCCAGGCGGCGAAGTCGCGAAACGCGGCGGGGAGGGGAGGGAGCGCGGGCTCGCGGCGCTCCACGGCGGCCGCGTAGAGCTCGCCCAGCTCGCGGCGCACGATCCCCGTGGTCCATCCGTCGCCCACGATGTGGTGGAGCGACAGCGCCAGCACGTGCTCGCCGCTTCGCACGCGCAGGAGCAGCGCGCGCAGCAGCGGCCCGGTCGCGAGGTCGAACGGGCGCGCCAGGAAGTCGCGGACGCGGCGGCGGGCGTCGGTCTCGCGCTCGGCGTCGGTCAGCCCCGCGGCCTCCGCCGTCTCCCACCCGAACCGCGGCTCGGCGCCCACGCTCTGCACCGGCTCGCCGTCCTGCTCGCCGAAGGTCATCCGCAGCGCGTCGTGCCGCGCCACCAGGCTGCCGAGCGCGGACCGCAGCGCATCGGCGTCCACGCCGCCGCGCAGGCGGTAGCCGATGGGGATGGTGTAGATGGATGCGTCTGGCGCCAGGCGGTACAGGTACCAGAGCCGCCGCTGCTCCCAGGTGAGCGGAACCGGCCCGGCGGCCGCGCGCGGGATGCCGGCGGCGGGCGAGCCCAGCCCCATCACCTTCTCCAACAGCGCGCGCTTGGCGCGCGAGAGCGCCGCAACGCGATCCGGAAGGTCGCTCATCGGGAGGGTGGCCGGAGGGTGGAGCCGCGGAACGGATGCGGAACGGCGGGGATGCGCCAGCGGAGGTGCGCGCCACAACGATACTCCGGCGGCGCGGGCATTTCAACGGGCGTTGAGGTTTTCGCGTGCGAATGCCGGGCGAACAGGTGCGTGAGTGCGTGAGTGCGTGAGTGCGTGAGTGCGTGAGTGCGTGAGTGCGTTGGAAGTCGCGCGCAGTGTCACGCATGGATCCGCTCCGGCGAGGTGGGCGTTTGCTACAAGGGCACACAGTCCGCCTTTGCGGACTTCAGAGTCAGGCCGGTGTTCGGGCGCGTTGGGTCGGATGCCGTCCTCCGTACCTCCGTACCTCCGTACCTCCAAAGCGCAGTTCTCCTTACAGGCAGTCCCCGCGTTGCCCTACTCCCACCTCGACGGCGCGGCTGCATCGTAGACTCGAGAGCTCGACCCATCCCCCCGACGACCGGAGCCACCGCCATGCCCGAGCCGATCCGTACCATCGTGGTGGGCGTTGCGCACGCCGCCGGCGACGACGTTGCCCTTCGCGCGGCCGCCGACCTGGCGATCGCCTGCGGCGCCGAGCTGCACCTGGTGAACGCGCTGGAGGCGCCGCTGCTGGGCAGCCGCTCGAGTGGGATGCAGCCCGACTACATGCACCACCGCGACAGCCGCGACGGCCGCGTGAGAGACGCCCTGCGCGCCGCGCTGAACGACGTCACCGCCGGCCGCGGCGACCTGCGCGCGCGGGCATGGGTGTACCCGATGTCGCCCGGCGAGGCGATCCTGACGGTGGCGCGCCGCGTGGACGCGGGGCTGGTGGTGGTGGGCGCATCGCGGCACGGCGCCCTGGAGCGCGCGCTGCTGGGCACCGCCGCGCAGCGCGTGATCCGCGCTTCGCCCGTGCCGGTGATGGTGGTGCGCCGCGACCTGGGCGAGCTCCCCCGCCGCGTGCTGCTGACCACCGACCTTTCGGAGCTCAGCGCCGGCGTGTACGAGACGGGGCTGGATACGCTCGAAGGGCTGTTCCCCACGCGCAGGCTGGACGTGCGCTCGCTGGCGGTGGTCTTCCCGGGGATGCTTCCGCCGCCGCTTACGCACGACTCGCTGACCCGCGCCGCGCGCGACGGGCTCGCCGCCTTCCTGGCCGCACGCCGCCCGCGCGCCGCCGTGGTGGAGCCGGCCACGCGCATCGGCCGTGCGGCCGAGGAGATCCCGCTGGAGGTGGCGGAGTGGGACGCAGACCTGCTGGTACTGGGCACCCACGCGCGCCACGGGATGGAGCGTTTCCTGTACGGCAGCGTGGCCGAGGCGGCGCTCGCGCGCGTCGACTGCAACGTGCTGGTCGTTCCACCCGCCGTCGCCAACGCCGAGCGGGAGGGCGATGCGAGCGACGCGCTGGCTCTCGCCACCGCCGGCTGATGCAGCCGCCCCCTTCTCCCGCGGTTCGGAGAAGGGGGGGCGAGGAGATGAGGCGGATGAGGGCCCTACGCGCGATTCCATCCACCTCCCCACACCACGCCCACGCTGTGCCCTACACCGCGCCGCGTGGGCGCCACGCAACTTGGGATCGATGCCGGAAGGCGCGCGCAACGGCGCGCGGCGGCAGCAACCCCGCACGCGGGAGGGAACGATGATCGCCCCGATCCGGAACATCGTGGTTGGCGTGGCCACCCTGGGCGTGGACGACGCCGGCAGCGGGCACAACGGCGAAGACCCCGTGCTGGCCTCGGCCGTGGCGCTGGCCCGGTCGCCGGGCGCGGCGCTGCACGTGGCGCACGTGCACGAGATGCCCACGCCCCTGCTGAGCGCCTACGCCGAATACGATCCGTACCTCGACCCCGACTTCCGCACCGCGTATTGCCGCGACCAGCTCACCCGCCTGGAGCGGATCACGGCCGAGCACGGCTACGACCGCATCCGCTGCCACAGCATCGAGGGGTCGCCCGGCCGTGCGCTGGTGGAGCTGGCCGCGCGAGAGAAGGCCGACCTGGTGATGGTGGGCGCCACCCGCCGCGGCCGCTTCTGGCGCAACCTGCTGGGCACCACGGCCGACCGGGTGATCCGCGGGTCGCCGGTGCCGGTGCTGGTGATCCACCAGCCGTTCGACGCGCCCGTGCACCGCGTGCTGCTGACCACCGACCTTTCCGACGAGAGCGCGCAGCTGCACGACCGCGGCGCCGACGTGGCCGCGGCGCTGTTCGGCGAGCACCTGGGGCTGCGTACGCTGATGGTGGTGTGGTTCGACGCGCTCCTCCCTCCGCCGCTCCGGGAAGATGCGCTGAAGGAGGCCGCCGAGGCCGAGCTGCGCGACTTCGTGGCCGAGCGCCCCCGCCGGGAGGCGATCGAGCCGCGCGTCCGCTTCGGCGAGGTGGCGAGGGAGATCGACCGCGAGGCCGACGAGTGGAACGCCGACCTGCTGGTGCTGGGCACGCACGGGCGCTCCGGCTTCTCGCGCCTGGCGCTGGGGAGCACCGCGGCGGCCGCGCTGCGCGGCGCCCGCTGCAACGCCCTGGTGGTTCCGCGCGCCGCCCTTCGCGTGGAGGAGCCGCGGCCCGCGCGGGAGCCGGTGATGACGGAGCCCGTCGTCGCGATGACGACGGGTTGAAGTACGAAGGGCGAGGTACGGAGTACGGAACGGCGCAGGTGTGTTCGACCCGGCGCACGCACGCGCTCACGCTAGCGCAGCGGCGCACCTGTCCGCCGTTCCATCGCCGTGTCCTTCCAGTTCCACCACAGCAGCTTGTCGGGCTCGTGCGGGAAGGTGGAGGCGTAGTAGACGGCGCAGCGCAGAACGTAGAGCATGCAGCGGTCGATGTGCATCCCGCGCATCTCGCACAGGCGGTCGTACAGCGCCTGCGGATCGCGGTTCTGCAGGTCGGCCACGCGGCGGATCCCCAGCTCCCACAGGTCGATGGCGATCGACTTGCCCACGCCGGGAATCTGGCGGAGCTCTTTCAGCACGGCGGCGTTCGGCGGGTCCATCTGCGGCTCCTCGGCTGGGTGTGACAAGGGTGAGATCCGGGTGGAGTGTTGATGACGTACGGCCGTCCCCCTGCCGGGCGCGGCCGCTCGGGGAAGACGTTTACAACCTTTCGCGTGCACCGTGCATCAGAATGGTTGCCCACGGTTGAAACTTGGCAGCGGGTGTCACCGTACGGTCCGGTGCGGGGGGGAAAACGGTGCCTCATGGTTTCCTAATCCAACCCGCGCAACAACTTGAACGTTCGGTTGGTATTTGTATCGCGAGTCCGGCGACGACGAGAATGCCGACGCGACCCCCACCTCACGTGCTGTCTGCGTCCTCCGGGTGGGCACGGCTGAGTATCGCAAGGGCTCGAGGCAGGGTGAGACCGCATGGGCGACGAGGCCCGTCCGATTCTTCGGGCGGGCCTCGCCCCATTTCGGCATGTTCGCGTGGGCTCGCGTGCTCCGATCCGCCCAACGGAATGACGTCACGCCGTCCCCGGCCTTCGCGCCTGTGGATGCCAGCAGCCTCGCGCGGTTTGCGAGGCTTCCCGTAGTTGTTGCTGCGGCTTCAGCCGCCGGTACGATCCTCGCCCGCCGCGCCGATGGTTCGGCGTGCACCGACCAGCCTCGCGCGGTTTGCGAGGCTTCGTGCCGTTGTAGCCCGCGGCTTCAGCCGCCTTCCGGGCCCCGGCCGGTCACCCCGCGGCGGGAGCCAGCGCCGGCGGGTCCGCCTCCTCCCCGGGAACCTCGGGAACGTCGCAGGGCGCCTGGCGCCGCAGCAGCAGGGCGCCCACCAGCGCCGCCAGCAGCGACGCGGTGAAGATCCCCACCTTGGCCTCGGTCACCAGCGCCTGGTCGTCGAACGCCAGCCCGGTGACGAACAGCGACATGGTGAACCCGATCCCCCCCAGCCAGCTCACCGCGTGCAGCGACCGCCAGCTGCACCCGCCGGGGAGCGCCGCCGCGCCCACCTTCGTGGCCAGCCAGGCGAACAGCGTGATCCCCACCGGCTTGCCGATCAGCAGCCCCAGCAGCACGCCGATGGCCACGGGCCCGGTGAACGCCTGCACCAGCTCGCCCCCCAGCTCCACCCCCGCGTTGGCGAAGGCGAACAGCGGGATCACCAGGAACGCGACCCACGGCTGCAGCGAATGCTCGATCCACTGCAGCGGCGCCTGCGCGTTCTCGGCGGTGTTCTCCAGCTCGATGATGGCCGCCTGCTGCCCGCGGTTGGTGAGCAGGTTGGGGCCCTCGGGCCCCGCCGCGTCGAAGGCGTCCAGGATGCGCCGCCCGCGGTCGGAGAACTCGCCGGTGTCGATGCGGGTGCGCGCGGGGATGGTCATGGCCACCAGCACCCCGGCCACCGTGGCGTGCACCCCGCTTTTCAGGAAGCACACCCACACGGCGATCCCCAGCACCAGGTAGATGTACGCCCGCCGCGCCCCCAGCTTGTTGAACACGCCCAGCGCCACCACCAGCGCCAGCCCGACGGCCAGCGCCTGCACGTTGATGGCGGCCGTGTAGAACACCGCGATCACCAGCACCGCGCCGATGTCGTCGGCGATGGCCAGCGCGGCCAGGAAGATCTTGAGCGGCGCCGGCGCGCGGTTCCCCACCAGCGCCAGCACACCCATGGCGAAGGCGATGTCGGTGGCCATGGGGATCCCCCACCCCGCCGCGCCCGGTTTGCCCAGGTTGAAGGCGATGAAGATCAGCGCCGGCACCAGCATCCCCCCGATCGCCCCGGCGATGGGGAGCGCCGCGCGGCGCACGCTGGCCAGCTCGCCCACCAGCACCTCGCGCTTGATCTCGAGCCCCACCACGAAGAAGAACACGGCCATCAGGCCGTCGTTGATCCAGTGGTGCAGCGAATACTCCAGCGCGAGCGACCCGAAGCGCAGCGAGACGGGCGTTTCCCACAGGTGGTGATAGGCGCCCGCCCACCCCGTGTTCGCCGCGATCAGCGCCGCGAGGGTCGACGCGATCAGCACCAGCCCCCCGGCCGACTCGGTGCGCGCGAAGCGCCCGAACGGCGAGAGCAGCCGTTCGATGGGCGTGGGCGGCGGCGGCGGGATGATGTTGACGGCGTGCGGAGCGCTCATCGGGTCTGGTCAGCGGCTTCTGTGCGGCGTGCGGACCGGGCTCGCCGGTCCGCCACGGGCGATGCTAACCGAATTGTGAGTCGCACGCAAATTGAGAGTAGATGCTGCTGCTCACCTGCAATCAGCCGCACCCCCGGTCCGGGTGGACGCGGCGATCACGACGAGTGGTCGTGCACGATCTTCCATCCCTGGGCGGTGCGCTGGTAGGTGAGCGAGAAGATGCCGGTGCGGGGCTGGCCGGTCTCGCGCATCACCACCCGCCAGTGGCCCACCGCCAGCGCGTGGTCGGGCCCCAGCGGCCGCACCTCGATCCCGCTGTACGAGAGCTCGCCGGCCGGCCGGCCGCCGCGGAACCAGCTCGCCGCGTAGCTCGCGCGGATGGCGGGCACCCCGCGCACCACGTCGCGCTCGATGTAGGTGGTGGTGGGCGCGTCGAGGTACGGCTTGAGGAAGCCGTCCAGGTCGCCGGCGTTCCAGGCCGCGGCCAACTCGGTCAGCCCGGCCACGATGTCCTGCTGGAGGTTGCCGGCGGCGCGGGGCGCGGGCCCGGCGGTGGCGCACGCGGCCGCCGCCGCGAGCAGCAGCACCGCCAGCACGCGGCGCACGGGGACGAAGGGGGTCATCGGGGGTTGCTCCGGCCTGGGGGG
>DASWMA010000187.1:0-5948 GCA_036399995.1 Longimicrobium sp.
GCCAGCGAAGACGCGTACAACGAGAGCGCGGCGATCCCCGCCGTGCGCGCGCTGGCCGAGGGCCTGGGCACCGACACGAAGCTGCCGCGCACCCTGCGCGCCGGAGCGGCGTTCGAGCCGCGCGCGGGCACGCTGCTCACCGCCGGCTACTCGGGCGACCTGGGCGATTCGCGCACGGCCGGGCTGTGGCACCAGAGCCTGGGGATCGGCGTGCAGCAGCGGCTGGCGTTCCTCGCGGCCCGCGTGGGGCTGGCCAGCAACCTCGACAGCGGCACGCTGCTCAGCGGCGGCCTGTCGCTGGGCCCGCTGCACCTGGGCGTGGCGCGGCTCAGCGACGGCTCGGTGGAGGGCTTCGACCGCGGCGGCTGGGTGGCCACCTTCGGGCTGAGCGCCGCCAGCGGGAGCCGAATGCCGTAGGTGACGGCGCGTTCCCGAAGCACTGCCAAAAGGTGCGTGAGTGCGTGAGTGCGTGAGTGCGTGAGTGCGTGAGTGCGTGAGTGCGTGAGTGCGTTTGAGGGTTCGAGCGATACCAAACGCACTAGCGCACTCACGCACTCACGCACCTGTTCGCTGAATCGAAGTCGCACGCAGGCCGGCACCGCGGAACCCGACCCGTCCCGCGACCAAGCTTCGCTGTAAAACCGAAGGGACCCGGCGCGTGCCGGGTCCCTTCGGTGTTTCGGTCGCTTTCGCCGCGGGTTACAGCGCGAGGCGCTTGAGGGCGAGGGGGGCGCGGTGCCGCACCCACTGCAGCATGGCGGCGCCGGCGGTGCCCACCATCGTCCCGGCGGTGGCAAGCGGGCTCCACCCCGTGAGGGCGGCGTCGCCGAGGGTGTAGGCCGCGAAGGCCACCATCGCGGTCGCCACGATCATGTGCGTCTTGCGCTGGTCTTCGGCGGCGGCGTGAATCTGCTCCAGCATATCTCCCTGGCCTGTAGCTCGGTCGTTCATTTCGGTTGACGGACGGCGGGGCCGTCCGGGCGGGCGGGTTCGCTCACCGCCTCCGCATGGCACCGTACGCGACCCGTTGCAGAAGAGTTTCAGCGGCGGGATGCGGGACTGCGGATCGGGGGGCTGGAGGAGCTGGGCGGGGGGGGAGCAGACTGGACTGGGTGGATCGGGTGGACCGCCACTGGCCTGGGTGGGAAGGGCGAATGAATTCGCGGCAACAACCACACGAAGTCCGCCTTCGCGGACTACTGGCGTTCGTGCGGCGGACGAGACCGTGCACGGAGCCGGGATCCGCTGGTCGCAAGCGCGCCGTTGTCGGCCACTCGCGGGGATGGTGGCGTGCAGTCCGCGAAGGCGGACTTCCCGATGTTCCAGCCGCCGGTTTCAACCGGCGGTCACCGGACACGCCCACCCCCGCCGTTGCCGTTGGGCCGCAGGGGGCGGTCAGTACACTCCGTGGCGGAAGTTCACCAGCAGCACCTCGGCGGTCCCCTCGCCGCGCAACTCCTCGCAGGTGCTGTAGTTGGCGTCGAGCCAGGGCGCCACGCCGTCCACCGTGTGGTTCTCCTTTCCGCCGGCCTCGTGCGCCAGCCACCGCGCCTGCTCGGCGTCGGGCGCGCGCACCACGAAGCCGAACGCCCGCTCGCTGTGCGGCGACCACGGGTCCTTGCCGTCCACGCACCACCACAGGGTGTCGTGCCGGGGGGTGAGCCTCCAGAACTTCATCGGGTATTTCTTTCGTGCCCGCGGTGGAACCTGCGCGAGCGGGGATTGTATCGCCTGCGCCCCCCGTGCGGGAGGGCGGCGGTTGCGCCCCGGTCCGCGGCGCTGTATCCACTGGGGAGACGGGGAGCGCCCGTGCTCGCCCCTCCCACACCTGACCGAAGACTCCTGGAGACGTGATGACGCGCGTCCGCCCGTTCCTGTTCGCCCTGCTCGCGCTGGTGCCGCTGGCCGCCTGCGGAGGCCGCTCCCACACCCCGAGCGACTTCTACGCGATCCTCCCCGACCTGGTCCGCTTCGCCGACGCCGACGCGCGCGCCAGCGTGGGCCCCAAGAAGCCCGAGGGCCCGGTGTGGATCGACGTGAAGAGCTTTGCCGGGGGCGGCTGGCAGCTCACGCGCGAGCAGATGAACCGCGACAGCGTGTTCGCCCACGTGGGCGTGCCCGGCGCCCAGCGCGTGGAGAAGCCCCAGGACGCGCTGGTGATCCAGGACACCGGCACCGTGGCCGCCAGCCCCGAGGCGCTGGCCGGCTTCGCCGGTGGCCGCTGGGTGCGCGCCTACGGCGTGCTGCTGTACATGAACCTGGTGAAGGCCGACAGCCGGGAGGTCGCCCTGATCGTCACCAGCTACACCACCGACCGGCGCCAGTGGCCCACCGACATCTGCCGCCGCGTGATCCGCGTGGTGTACCGGAAGAACGACTCCGGCGCCTGGCAGCGCGCCGGCAACGAGGTGCGCAAGCGGTGCGAAGATCCGGATTGATGGTGCGGGAAGATGAAAAGGAGTGCCGGGTGCTGACCTGAGTCCTGAGCGCGGTCGCGGACTCGGATCGGCTCGAATCGCGGAAGTCGTGGAGGGGAGATGTGTCTGCCGGGCGGCCCGGGGTTGCCGCCGGCTTCATGAACGGGTGCTTCGCATTGTTCGACCTGCCGCGGGGATGGGATGCCGTCGTCGCGGCGCTTCGTGCTGTGGGGGTCTGCTCCTTCAATCCTCCGCCGTGCGCCGGTCGCGCAGCGCCGCGGCCAGCTCTTCCACCTGCGCGGCGATGATGGGCTCGCGGTGGCGCGAGGTGGTCCGGTCGGCCAGCCGCACCGCCTGCTCCACGTGCGCCCAGTCGCGGATCAGCGCCGAGGCGCGGGCCAGCTCCAGCAGCGTGCGGGCGTGCTTCTCCTCGTGCCCGGGGCGCCGCGTGACCAGCGTCCACGCGTCGCTCCAGCTTTCGCGGTACAGCGCCTGGTCGGCGGCGCCGGCGGCCGCGTGCGCCAGGATCCCCAGCGTGAGGGCCCGGTCCACCGGGTCGACCCGCGTGGCCAGGAGGCGCTGCAGCGCGGGGATGGCGCGCCCGTACTGCTCGCGCCGCACCCACACGTACGCCATGTCGTGCAGCAGTTCGGCGGTGCGCACGTTGCCGCGGCCGTACGCGCGCAGCGCCGCGCGGCCGTAGCGCTCGGCGTCTTCCAGCGCGCCCGCCTCCAGCGCCAGCAGCAGCAGCCCGTGCAGCGCCGCGCCGCGCACCTGCAGCATCCCGTGGCGCCGCGCCGCCCGCATCCCCTGCACGTAGTAGCGGTGCGCCGGCCCCCGCTCGCCCCGCCGGGTGTACAGCACGCCCAGCTCCACGTAGGCCTCGGCATAGGGGCCCCAGTCGCGCCTGCGCCGCGCCAGGCCGATGCAGCGGCGCAGCCAGGTCTCGGCCCGCGCGCTGCGCTTCCACCGCAGCGCCAGGCTCCCCGCCGCCAGCGCCGGCCCCGGCTCTTCGGGGCAGGTGAGCGCCGCCGCCTGCGCGTACGCCATCGCCGTGGCCATGGCGCCGCGCGCCTCGGCCCACTGCGACACCTGCAGGCACACCAGGCTGATGATCTCGGGGTTGGCCGAGGCCGGGGCCCCCACCAGCGCCGCCAGGGTGGTGAGCGACACCTCCAGCGCCGGCTCGGCGCCCGAGTCGAGCAGCTCGCTCAGCCGGCGGTGCGCCGCCTGGTGGGTGAACAGCCCCTCGCGCCGCTCCTCGGGCATCGCCGCCCACAGCGTCACGTCGCGCAGCGACTGCCACAGCACCAGCCCCACCTGCCCCGGCAGCTCGTCGAACAGCTGCCACGCCTCGAGGAGCTCGTCGGGCTCGTGCAGCAGCGCCGGCGGGATGCACCAGCGCCGGGTGGCGTTACGGCGTGAGACACGCGCCCTGGGGAATGCTTTCCGTTTCCTCGTCGCCTCCATGTCGCGCTCCTTCGTCCGGCGCGTGCCCCCGCGGGCCGCGCGTGAACGGTTGTGGCGGGGCCCGCGCACCGCGGGCTTGACGGGCCCCGCCCCTCGTCCTACTGTTTGGCTGAAGCTCCCCCAACAAGTGGACAAAGTGGACGGAGCGAAGTATAGCTCCCCGAAGGCCGCGCGTCAATGGCGTCGAGCAGTGCGGCTCTCACGGTCGGGGTTCTGAGGCAGGCACTGCGCGCCGAGGTCGGCGCCGGGTCGCTTCGCCTCGTTTCCCGCCAGGTGGGGATGAGCCCCGCCGGTCTCCAGAAGTTCGTGGACGGGGCACACCCCTATCGCGCCACCCGGCGAAAGCTGGAACGCTGGTACGTGCTGCATGGCCCCGGGCGGCGGCTGGGCGCGCTCACGGGCGGCTCGGCGCTCACCATCCTGCGCGTGCTGGTGCACGACGTGTCGCTCGCGCGGCACCGGCAGACGGTGGAGGCGCTGGTGAACACCCTGGGCGAGGCGTACCGCACCGCGCACCTGCCCGAGCCCGGCTGGCTGGGCGAGGTGCGCGCCGAGCTGGAGCGCACCCGCGCCGCATGATCCGGTCGGGAACCGGCAGGAGACAGCCTCCTCCGCCCTGCACGACCCTCAAGACGGGTGACGGGCCGGCGCTCCTGATTTCACACGGAGGGAACGGAGAACGGCTGGAGGACGGGCGGGCGGGCACGGCTTCCCTTCGCGTCCGTGCTCTTCGCTGCCCGGCGTCCGCGGAGTTGCGGAGTTCGCGGAAGAGCACGAACATCCTGTCATCTCGCTGCACCCGCCCTGACCTTCCCACGACACCTCCGCGTCCGGCGGCGCTTGCATGGGGCCACCGGCGATACAACGATCCGATGAAGATCCGCAACGCACTCCTTTTCCTGCTGTTCTGCGCCGCCCCGCTGGCCGGGTGCCGCGGCGGCTCCGGCGACGTCATCGTGATCGGCGTGGCGGGGCCGCTCGAGAAGGCCAACGGCCGCTCGATGAAGCTGGCCGCGCAGATGGCCGTGGACGAGATCAACGGCTCGGGCGGCATCGACGGGCGCCAGGTGCGCATCGAGTGGGGCGACGACGACGCCGACGCCGCCAAGGCGATCGAGGTGGCGCGCCGGCTGCGCGGCAATCCCGAGGTGGTGGCGGTGGTGGGGCACGTCAACTCCGCGGCGTCGCTGCGGGCGGCCACCATCTACAACTCCGAGGAGAGCGACAGCGTCCCCGGCGACCCGGTGGTGCAGATCTCGCCGGCGTCCAGCAGCCCGCAGCTCACCGCCGCCGGCGACTGGACCTTCCGCATCTGCCCCACCGACCTGGAGTTCTCGCCCGCCCTGGCCCGCGCGGCCTCGCAGCTGGGCCGGCGGCGCGCCGCGGTGATCTATGCCGACGACGACTACGGCCAGGGGGTGGCCGCCACCTTCCGCGACGCCTTCACCCGCAGCGGCGGCACGGTGGTGAGCAACGACCCGTACCTCCCCACCGTCTACACGGCCCCCAACACGCTCGACCCCTACCTGCAGCGCGCCGTGCAGCGCGGCGCCGACGCGCTGGTGATCGGCGGTCAGGCGGCCGAGGGGCTCAAGATCATCGCGGCGGCGCGGCGGCTGGGGTTCACCGGGCCGATCCTGGGCTCCGACGGGCTCACCGGGGTGAAGGACGGCGGCCCGGTGGCCGAGGGGGTGTTCGTGAGCTCGGCGTTCCTTCCCGACCGCCGCTCCGACCGGGCGCAGCAGTTCGTGCAGCGCTACCGCCAGCGCCACACCGAGGCGCCCGACCACCGCGGGGCGATGACCTACGACATCATCTTCATGCTGAAGGACGCCATCGAGCAGGGCGGGAGCGGCCGGAGCGAGATCCGCGACTACGTGGCGCAGGTGGGGCGCGGCAAGCCCAAGTTCGAGGGGGTGTCGGGCACCATCCAGTTCGACCAGAACGGCGACGTGGTGGGCAAGGAGGTGACCGTGGGCGTGGTGCGCGGCGGCCAGCTGGTCACCGCACGATAGACGGACGGCGTCCCTTCGATTCTCAAGCGCCCCGGAGCCCCCAGCG
>DASWMA010000188.1:0-2347 GCA_036399995.1 Longimicrobium sp.
CCACCCACTTCAGGAACTCGTGGGCGCGCACCACCGCCCAGCTCGGGTTCTCTTCCCAGAACAGCGTGGCGAACTTCACCAGCCGGTCGTACGTGCCGTCGAACGACTCGAAGTCGCGCGCCTGGTTCACGAACTCGGCGATGTTCAGTGCGCCGTAGTACCGCTCCGGAAGGCCGGCCACCTTCGCCAGCGCGGCGGTGGCGGCGGCCGGGTCCTGGCAGGCCAGCCCCCCGGCGCGGTCGGCGGTGTAGTCCGACATCCGCATCCACTTGAACAGCGCCGCCTGCAGCCCCATCCCCAGCAGCGTGCCCACCCCCATGGTGGCGCTCCCCAGCAGGTCGGCCACGATGGGGAGCACCGCGCCCAGGTCGTGATACAGCGCGTGCTGGCTCTTGATGTGCCCCACCTCGCGGCCCAGCATGAAGCGCATCTCGGCCGGCTCCAGCGCTTCCACGCAGGCGGTGGTCACCACCACCAGCGGCCTTCCCACCCCCACCGACTGCCCCTGCAGCTGGTCGCCGGGCTGCACGTACAGGTCGGGCACCTCGCGCAGGTCCAGCACCGCGCAGCACTCCTGCATCGCGTCCCACAGCTCGGGGACGCTGCCGCGGCTCACCTTCAGGTTGCTGCCGGTGTGGCGGATGCGCAGCACCCGCTCGATCCCGTATTCGTGGAACTTGCGCACCACCAGCTCCAGCCCGCGCGTCTTCTCCAGCGCGTCGAGCGCCGCCCGGTCGAACGGGTGCTCGTACTCGGCGGGGTGGAGCCCGGCGATCCGCTTCAGCTCCATCGCTTTCCGGTGCCCGAGGCCACCTGGAAGGCGTCGATCGCGCTCCAGATCATCACCGCCAGCCACCCCAGCCCCAGCAGCAGCAGCCCCACGCACGCGGCGCCGAACATCACCAAGCCCTTCTTCATCTCGCCGTTGTACAGCTGGCCCAGGCCGGGGATCAGCACCGAGAGGATGGTGGCGGCGGGCGGGTTCCCCGCTGGCCGGCCGTACGGCTGCGGGTGCATCCCGCGCTGCGTGGGCGCCACGTAGCCGTGCTGGTGCGGGTAGGCGTTGCCGTACGGATCGGTGCTGGCCTGCGCGTAGGGGGTGCCGGCGTGATACGCGGCGGGCTGGTGCGCGGCCAGCGCCACGCCACAGCGGACGCAGTAGCGCGCTGTGGCGTCGTTTCCGTATCCGCAGTTGGTGCAGTGCATGATTGAGCCTGGGGTGACGAGTGCCGGGAACCGGCCGTGAGGATCGAACGACGGGGCCCGCCGCTCCGTCATTGCGCCCCGGGCGGGGCCGTCTGGGAGCGGCGGGCGAGACGCGAAATTTCGCGCAAACCTTCCCCCGCCGTCAATCGTCTCGCGCGCTTCGCGTCTCTTGCACGACGGACGAGGGGTCGCGGAGCGCGCGGCGGGCTAGCGGATCTTGTCGCGCCAGGCCATCACCTCGGGGTCGGCGGCGGGGAACTGCGGGTTCAGCCGCCGCAGCGTGCGCACCACGCGGCGCGCCACCAGGTAGTCGCGCACCCGCTTGTCGTCTGCCGGAACCACGAACCACGGCGCCCAGGGCGTGCTGCAGCGCTTGAGGATGTCGCTGTAGGCGCGGGTGTAGTCCTTCCACTTCGCGCGGGCCTCGAGGTCTTCGGGGCGGAACTTCCAGTTCTTGGTGGGATCGTCGAGCCGCTCCAGCAGGCGCTCCTTCTGCTCGCCGCGGCTCACGTGAAGGAAGAACTTGAGGATGGTGACGCCGTTCTGGGCCAGCATCCGCTCCCAGTCGTTGATCTGCCGGAAGCGCTTCCGCCACACCTTGGGCGGCACCAGCCCGTTCACGCGCGGCACCAGCAGGTCTTCGTAGTGCGAGCGGTTGAAGATGCCGATGTAGCCCTTCTGCGGCACGAAGCGGTGCACGCGCCACAGGTAGTCGTGCGCCAGCTCGTGCTCGGTGGGCGCCTTGAACGACTGCACGTAGGTGCCCTGCGGGTTCAGCGGGCCGAACACGCGTTTGACCACGCCGTCCTTGCCGCCCGCGTCGCGCGCCTGGAACACCACCAGCAGCGAGCGCTTCTCCTCGGCATAGAGCGCCACCTGCAGCTTGTCGAGCTGGTCCACCAGCTTCTGGGTGCGCTCCTTCAGCACCTCGTCTTCGGGAAGGCCCTCCGGACGCGCGGCCTCGCCGTCGCGCAGGCGGATGCGCTCACCCTGCTTCACCGGCTTCAGCTTCATCCCATCCCTCGCGTCCCGGGGTCCACCCGCACCACCCGCGATCGGGCGGCGCGGTCGTTCCAGTATCGTCCCTCGCCGTCGGCGCCCGACAGCAGGGTGACCGGCCAGACGCACTGCGCCAGGAACC
>DASWMA010000189.1:0-8258 GCA_036399995.1 Longimicrobium sp.
CGGACGAAGCTCGGGGCCCTGGCAATGCGTAAACGGGTTTTCGCGGGAAAGGTATGTGGCCGTGGAAGACGCTCCACGATACCCCAAAAACCGTTCGATCGCAAGGTCTTCGGCGAGATTCCGCCCGGCCGCGGCGCTGGAAACGTTCGCGTGATGGCCAGATGAGGGTGCCCGGCGCGATCTCCGGGGGCGGGTGGGCGAGGGCCGCGGTGGCGTCAGGGGCGAGCCAGGGCCGGGCGCAGGCCGGACCGTGGATTGCGTGTGGCGGCGCCGGGTGGGCCCCCACCCCCGGCTCGCCGAGGCTCGCCACCCCCTCCCCCAGAAACTGCCTGGGGGAGGGGGTTGGGAGGCCGGCAGGGACGGGCGGCGGGTCGTGGGGGACCGGTCGAGCGATGCAACTCTCCGAAGCGCACGTGCGTGAGGGATGCGCGCCCGGAGGGCCGGGACGGCGCCGCGCGCGACGGGTGTCGGACGGAGCGCGCGGAAGCCCGGCGCGGCGGTGGCCCGGCGCGGTTGGCAACGGCGGTATCGTTGCCTACCGCGCGCGCAGCCCGGTTCGGCGCCCCAGCGCCGAACACGCCCAGAGCGCGGTTCGAAGTACGGAGGTACGGAGGTACGGAGGTTACGGCTGGGCACTGGGCACTGGGCACCGGGCACCGGGCACTTCCTTCTGCATGTCGACCGTCGATCCGGAGCGGACGTGAACGACTTTCCACCGATCGAAGACCACGGCATCGTCGGCGACCTGCACACCGTGGCGCTGGTGTGCCTGGACGGCACCGTGAACTTCATGTGCGCCCCGCGCTTCGACTCGCCGCCCGTGTTCGGCTCGCTCCTCGACCGCTCGCACGGGGGCACCTTCCAGCTCGCCCCGGTGCTGAACGGCGCCCGCTACAAGCAGCTCTACCTCCCCGACACCAACGTCCTGCTCACCCGCTTCCTGTCGCCCGACGGCGTGGCCGAGATCTCGGACTTCATGCCCATCGGCGACAACCCGCGCGTACGCTGCCTGGTGCGGCGGGTGAAGGCGGTGCGCGGCGACATCAATTTCCGCATGCGCTGCGCGCCGCGCTTCGGCTACGGCCCCGCGGCGCACAGGCTGACCGGCGACGACGGCTCGGCGCTCTTCCTCCCCGCCGGCGGCGACGTGGCGGCGCGGCTCTGGTCGTCGCTCCCCGTGCGCCACGTGGAGGGCGAGGCGGTGGCCGAGTTCCGGCTGGAGCACGGCCGGAGCGCCACCTTCGTGTTCGAGGTGGGCGACCTGGAGGGCGACTCGCCGGCGGCCCAGCCGCACTACGCCGCCGAGAGCTTCAAGCGCACGGTCAACTTCTGGCGGCGCTGGATCGGGAAGAGCACCTACCGCGGCCGCTGGAACGACGAGGTGCACCGCTCGGCGCTGGTGCTCAAGCTCCTCGTGTCGCAGCCGCACGGCTCGCTGGTGGCGGCGCCCACCTTCTCGCTCCCCGAGAAGCTGGGCGGCGCGCGCAACTGGGACTATCGCTACACCTGGATCCGCGACGCCGCCTTCGCCCTGTACTCGCTGATCCGCCTGGGGCTGACCGACGAGACCGGCGCCTTCATCCGCTGGATCGAGGGGCTCGGCCACCACTTCGACCAGGACATCGGCCCGCTGCAGCCGCTCTACCGCATCGACGGCTCGCCGGACGTGCCGGAGATGGAGCTGGACTGGGAGGGGTACCGCGGCTCGCGGCCGGTGCGGGTGGGGAACGGGGCGGGGCGGCAGTGCCAGCTCGACGTGTACGGCGCGCTGATGGACTCGGTGTACCTGTACGACAAGTACGGGCAGCCGATCTCGTACGACTTCTGGGTGCGGCTGACCGGGCTGGTCGACTGGGTGTGCGAGAACTGGCGCCGGCCCGACAGCGGGATCTGGGAGGTGCGCGCCGGCGAGCGCGAGTACCTCAACTCGCGGGTGATGTGCTGGGTGGCGATCGACCGCGCCATCCGCCTGGCGCAGCGGCGCAGCCTTCCCGGGCCGCTGGTGCGCTGGCTGGGCGTGCGCGACGACATCTACCGCAGCGTGTTCGACGAGCTGTGGAGCCCGCGCAAGCAGGCGTTCGTGCAGTACGTGGGTACGGAAGAGCTCGACGCCTCGGCGCTGCTGATGCCGCTGCTGCGCTTCGTGAGCCCCACCGACCCGCGCTGGGTCAGCACCATGAAGGCCATCACCGGCGAGCTGGTGGAAGACTCGCTGGTGCGCCGCTACCGCATCCTGGGCGAGCACACCGACGGCTTCGCCGACGGCGAGGGCACCTTCAGCATCTGCTCGTTCTGGTACGCCGAGTGCCTGTCGCGCGGCGGCGACCTGCAGCAGGCGCGCTTCGTGTTCGAGAAGGTCCTTGGTTACGCCAACCATCTCGGCCTTTTCGCCGAGCAGATCGGGAGCAGCGGAGAGCAGCTGGGCAACTTCCCCCAGGCGTTCACCCACCTCGCCCTGATCAGCGCCGCCTACGACATCGACCGGCGGCTGGACAAGGCGGGGTGGCGCGCGTAGGCCGCCCGCGCCACCACGCCCCCCGACCTCCGGCATTCGACCGTCCGCGCCGGTTCACGCCGGGTGCTTCCCCCGCGTTTCACGCGCCGCATCCTCCTCCGGGCGCATCCTGATCGTGCAACCCCGGAGTGCCTCCGCTCCAGGAACCCGCCCCTCCGCGTCCGTCCAACGGCGAAGCTGCCGGACGGGTGCCGCAGACCCGCTCCCCACCGGCGTTCCCTGTCGTCACCGGGCAGACGGGTGACCGGGTGCGCCGGCGGGGTGTGATACCGCGTCACAGAGCATCGTTCCGGAATGAAGATCCCTGAGGACATGTCTCACGCAGAGCAGCAGAGGAAGCAGAGAACAACCCATCTCCTCCGCGTTCTCTGCTGCTCTGCGTGAGATTCTTCAGTCCCTGGAACCGGAACGATGCCCGGCAACGTCGTATGATGCCACACGAAGCACCGGAGGTGGACGATGGCGGTCACGGTGACGGTCTATCCCACGCGCAACCAGGCGGGCCGGGAGCTCTTTTCGCGCGTGGAAGCGCTGGCGGCGGATCTCTACGGGCGGCGCGCCCGCGTGAAGGCGGGGAAACGGGGCGCGCACTCGTTCCTGGCGGCGTGCGTCGCGTCGGATCTGGTGATCGTGGACGTGACGGTGGCTCCCGAAGGCGAGCACAACTACGACCTGCTGGTGGGGGTCGAGCGCATGCTGGAGCACGTCCTTTTCGTAGGCCGCTCGTACGGGGCGATGAACGTGCGCGGCTACCGGCCCGGCGGCGTTCCCAACTACCCGTTCGCCAGTGACAACGACCGCATCGCCGAGTGGATCCGCGAGCAGCTGACCGGGGCCGACCCGCTCGTGCTGCCACGCCCGCTCCACCAGAAGCTGTCGCTGGGCGCCACCGCCCTGGTGCGGGGCTCCCGGCGCGAGCGGGAGGTGCGCAGGCGCAGGTGGAGCGCCTTCATCAGCTACCGTTCCAGCCAGATCGCGGCCGCGCGCGAGCTGAAGGCCCGCCTCGAGCGGGGCGCGTTCGGCGAGCCCCGCAGCGTGGTGCTGTACGAGCCCGAAGAGTTCGTGGGCGCCGACCAGGTGCTCACCCCGCTGCAACGCTGGAACGTGCTCAGCATCATCAGCGACGTGATCATCGCGTGCGAGGAGTTCTGGATTCTCGACAGCGCCGACTACCCGCTTTCGTGGTGGGTGCGCGGCGAGCTGGCCACCTACGCCTACCGGCCGAACGCACGGCTGCGCTTGTACAACCCGGCCACCGGCGAGGCCGGGGACGCGGGCGACCGCGTTCCGCCCATGGCCAGAGAGCACAAGGACCGGATGAAGCGGCTGTTCTCGAACAGCCACCCGGACATGATGGCTCCCGAATCGGCGCGGGTGCACCGGCTGCTGGGCGAAACGGGGCTCCCCGGAACCCGCGGCTTCTCGCGCGACCGCGTGTTCACCGAGGAGTTCTGGGATTACCCGCTCCTCCAGTGCCACCGCTGCAGCCTTCCCGGCGCCGCGCCCGAGCCGATCGACCACGCGCGCTTCCTGGCCAACGAATACCCGGTGCTGTACCCGGTGCCCACCGGAACGCTGCAGCGGGCCGTGGAGACACACGAGGCGATTCCCTGCCCGGGCGACGGGTGCAGCGAGGAACACACCATTCGACCGGCGCCGCCGCGGTATCTCTGGTATCCCCTGAAGCTGAACCTGGAGAGCGGACGGGCGCTCGAGGAGTTCCCCTCGTACCGGATCGAGCGCTGAACCGGCCCGGGCTCCCCGTCGGCAGGCGATGGGTCGCCGGGTCTTGACTCCGTGCGCCATCGCGGGCTTCGGCACCGTCAGCGAGCCCCGGCCCCGGTGCTCGGGCTCTGCCGCGCGGCGACGCTCAGCCGCGGCCGCGCGATGCCTTGCCTCCGCCCGCGTGGAGGCCCATCTCCTCCTCCCCCAGGGAGTTGTGGAGGAGGGCGCGTCGGGGGGAGAGGGCCCGCCGCGGTCATGGCGGCGTCGGCCAACCCCGCGCTCGACCTCGGCCCGCGCGTCGTCTCCGTTGCGCGAGCGCCTGCCGGGATGCACCGTACGCGGCGCGCGTCCATCTCGCAGATGATCCGGACGTACGTTCTGCAGCGCGCCCGCGGCCGCGGGCGGCGTTCGGCTCCGCGGCACGGATGTTCCGTTTCGTGCAGGTCATTTCGGCGTCCTGACGGCCCACACGGGCCGTGCGGGCGCGTGTGCCGACCGGAGAAGCAAATCCATGTTCATACGAATGCGGGCGCCTGCGAGCGCCCTTCTGCTTGTGGCGGCCGCCCTGTTCGCGGGCGACGCGCGGGCACAGCGGGCAGACCAGACGGTGCAGGCCGTGGCCGGCCCCGAGTACCGCGCGGGCGGGCTGCGGCAGTGGCTGATGGGCGGGAACTACCGCGACGTGTGGACCGCGCCGATCCAGGTGCCGGTGCTGAACCCCGACACCTTCGCCGGCGGCCTCACCGTGGACCAGCCGGGCGGCGGGCTGAGCACCGAGTCGCTGCGGCTGAAGGCGCGCAACGGCCGCGAGTACGTCTTCCGCTCGGTGGACAAGAACGTCAACCCGGCGATGGCGCCCGACCTGAAGGGGACGCTCCCGCAGCAGATCGTGCAGGACATGGTGAGCGGGAAGCACCCCGCCAGCGCGCTGATGGTGCCGCCGCTGCTCGACGCGGTGAGCGTCCTCCACGCCACCCCCTCGTACTACGTGATGCCCGACCACCCCTTCCTGGGCGAGCACCGCGAGCGGTTCCGCGGACGGCTGGGGATGGTGGAAGAGCGGCCGATCGACGGCTTCGCCGGCTCGCGCGACGTGCAGGGCTCCGAGGACTTCCGCGACAAGATCGAAGACGACCCCGAGGAGCGCCCCGACGCCCGCGCCTTCCTCACCGCGCGGCTGATGGACCTGTTCCTGGGCGACTGGGACCGGCACTGGGACCAGTGGCGCTGGGCGCGCTTCGACGAGGGCGGGATCCACTGGTGGCGCCCGATCCCGCGTGACCGCGACAACGCCTTCAGCAGCCTGGAGGGGGTGGTCCCCTCGGTGGGCCGCGGCTTCGCGCCCATCATCGTGCGCTTCGAGCCCGAGTACGACGCGCTGCGCCGCTACGAGCACAACCCGGCCGAGCTCGACCGCCTGATCCTGTCGCCGCTCTCGCGCGCCGTGTGGGACTCCACGGTCCAGTTCGTCCGCACGCGCCTGACCGACGCGGTGATCGACCAGGCGGTGCGCCGCGTTCCCGCGCCCTACCTCGCGCTGCGCGGCGAAGAGCTCGCCTCGGCGCTCAAGGCGCGCCGCGACGCGCTGGCCGGGATCGCCACCGAGCACTACGAGCTGCTGGCGCGCGAGGTGGACATCCACTCCAGCGACAAGGCCGAGACGGTGGACGTGGTGCGCCAGCCCGACGGGGGCGTGGCGGTTACCATCCGCAGCGAGGCCGACCGGGGCGCTCCTTATTACTATCGCGTCTTCCGCCCGGACGAGACGCGCGAGGTCCGTCTCTTCCTCCACGGCGGCGACGACCGGGCCACCGTGCGCGGCACCTCGCAGGCCAGCGGCATCCTGGTGCGCGTGATCGGCGGCGGCGACGACGACCGGCTGGTGGACGAGTCGACCGCCGCCGGCGGGCGGCGCACCGTGTTCTACGACGACAAGGGCGACAACGAGTTCCGGATCGGCCGCGAGGCGAAGGTGGACGAGCGCGAATGGAGCCCGCCGCGCCCCGCGACGCTTCTCGGCAACCCGCCGCCGCCGCGCGACTGGGGCACCAGCTCGTCGATGCTGGCGCCCTACGCCAACTGGGAGCTGAACATCGGCCCCGTGGTGGGGCTGGGCCCCAACTGGAAGCGCTACGGCTTCCGCCGCGCGCCGCACGCCGAGCAGATCGGCATGCGCGTGCTGTGGGCGCCGCTCGAGAAGAACGGCTTCGGCGCGCAGCTCCACTACGACCGGCAGATCACCAACCGCCCGGTGTCGGTCTGGCTGAACGCGCGCGGCAGCAACTTCGAGGACGTGCGCTTCCACGGCTTCGGCAACCAGTCGCCCGAAGACCCCGACCGCGACCGGTACGAGGTGGACCAGGTGCAGGTACGCGCCCAGGCCGCCTACCAGGTGCGCCTCTCGCCGCGGCTGACGCTGTTCGCCGGGCCGGCCGCCAAGTGGACCAACCCGGGCGACGTGAACGCGGCGGAGTTGATCCTTCCGGCGGGTGCCGCGGCCACGGTGGTGGTGCAGCCGGTCCCGCTGGGGATCGACGAGTTCTGGCAGGCGGGCGGCATCGCGGGCGCCGTGCTCGACGCGCGCGACAGCGTGATGAACCCGCGCCGCGGCGTGCGCGCGCTGGTGAACGTGTCGGGCTACGGCAGCGACCTGGGCGGGCCCTTCGGGCGCGTGGAGGGCGAGGCGGCCACCTACCTGTCGATCCCCGGCTACCTGGGGCCCACGCTGGCACTGCGCGCCGGCGGGCAGTGGGCGATGGGCGACTACCCGTTCCAGGAGTCGGCGGCGCTGGGCGGATCGATGAACCTGCGCGGCTTCCCCTACCAGCGCTTCCGCGGCGACGCGGCGGTGTACGGCTCGGCCGAGCTGCGGGCGCGGCTGGCGTACCTGAACCTGGGGCTGGTGCGGGCGCACGTGGGCGCGTTCGCGCTGGCCGACATCGGCCGCGTGTACCTGGACGGCGACTCGCCGGGCGGGTGGCACGACGCGCTGGGCGGCGGGCTCTCGTTCCAGTCGCTGGGCCGCGCGGCCACCATCGCCTACGCGCGCGGCGAGCGTGGCGGCGTGTATCTCACGCTCGGGATGCCGTTCTAGAACGGCAGAAACTGCGGGGGTCACACGGAGCAACGGAGGGAACGGAGGGAACGGAGGGAACGGAGGGAACGGAGGGGAGGGCGGGGCCATGTGCTCCCCCTCCCCTCCGCTGCTCCATCGTCTTTACCTTCTCTGTCTGATCTCCGACTGAACAACGACGGTCACACGGAGAAGCGGAGTAGAACGGAGGAAACGGAGAGCTTCATCGCAGTTTCTCCGTTTCCTCCGTTCCTCCGTGTGACCCTTCAGCGATGCTGGTGCGGCGACGGATCTCGCGGACTCGGTGTGATGGGGTGAGCCGGTTTGCCGGAACAATTCGGGAGAAACGGGTATCAGAGCCGCGCCGTGGCTTGCCCCTCGGGGCGTGTCGCGTGCCGAACGCCCGTTCGAACAAATATCCTGGTAAGTGACCTGTTGACAAGGACTTACCATCGGTGTACATTAGAGGCGTTCGCGCTACGGCGGTCTGAAACGACCGCTGGCGGACGACGGGAAAGCGAGAGCGAACCCGTTGACAAGCGCGAGAGAGAGGGTTACATTAGAAGGCTCCGCGGCGATTGGATGATGCCGCGAACAAGCTGTTTGAAAACACGGGTATTGGGAAGTTGGTCAAGTAAGCGTCGAGAGAAGACGCGAGCACCAGCGTATGTGTCTGAAGGAAGGATCGGTGGGCTGGATACGATCCACGTCGCGTGAGTGGCGTGCGAGGATATCCGGTCAAGCGAACAAGGGCGCACGGTGGATGCCTTGGCACGGACAGGCGAAGAAGGGCGCGACAAGCTGCGAAAAGCCTCGGGGAGCCGCACGTAGGCGATGATCCGGGGGTGCCCGAATGGGGAAACCCGGCGAGAGTCATGTCTCGTCACTCGCTCCTGAATAAAATAGGGAAGCGAGAGCCAACGGGGAGAACTGAAACATCTAAGT
>DASWMA010000190.1:0-5352 GCA_036399995.1 Longimicrobium sp.
GGTGGGTGCGGGAAGAGTTGCAGCAAGCCATCAGCCGGCAGATCGACGAAGACCGCGTGCTCGTGCTCCCCCTGCTGATGGAGCGCTGCGAGCTGCCGCCTATCATGGCCGGAAGGAAATACGCCGATTTCACCACGCCAACACGGTTCGATGCATCGCTCGAGCAGGTGCTCAGGACCATTACCGGCGGGTCGGACCGGGGCCTTCCCGTTTTCCGGAACCGGTCCGGCAGTCAGCGTGGTGTACGGCTGCTGGGGGCCGGCGCTCTCCTGGTGGTGCTCAGCACCGGCCTGTCGCAGGTGTGGAAAGCTCCTCCTCAATTCGTCTGGGAGAGTCCTCCGCGCACTACCACCAACGCGCTGGGGAACACCGAGTTCACTCGCGAGATTCGCCCTCTGGGGAGCGCGACCGTTACGGATACCCTGGTTTGGAGGTTCGCGATTTCGAATGGGCGCCAGTGTCGTGGCACCGAGATCAACAAGCCCATTGCCGCTCCCGACGTGGATTGGCCCGAGGGGCCGGCGTTCGATCAAGATGAAGACACACCCCAAAATCTTGATCTGCGTTTCGACGTGTTGCCCCGCAAGGTCACGTGGAGACTGGGCGTGACGGTCACGGGAGTGGTTCCTCGGGAGTGTCTCCACCTGGAGCGTCGCGACACCGGAAACGGCCAGGTTGAGGTTTCCAGGCTCCCGTTGCCGCTTGCGCGACTTCGCACGAACCAGTTCATGCTCGGAGCGACCATCTTCCTGGCGGGGCTGCTCTTGGGCGGCATCGTCAACCTGGTATTCACACTGGCTCGCTGGATTCCACGCCGGAGGGGACAGTGAAACGAGTTTTCTCATGGGCAATCGGCTGCGCGGTCGTGGCGGTGGGTTCAGCGTGTCATCCAGTCCCGCCCGCGCTGCCTGCACCGCCGGCGGCGAACAGTGCGTCCGGCGTCCTCTTGAGTCGAGTATTTGTGTGGGTCCGCAACGGCACGTATCCGTATAAAGGAAAAGTCAGCGTCAAGTGCAAAGGTCCCTTGGACGGTAAGAATCCTGTAGAGCTCCCGGCTCAGTTCGTTGCAAGCAAAGGCCGATTCGAATGCGATGCGCAGAAAAACTACGAGTACAAAATCACTGCGAAGGCGCCTAAACACTTTATCGGGACCATAACGGTGCGCTTTACCGATGCCACCGGTGTAGTTCCTGTGAAGATTCTCCCGAAGCCGCAGTAGCAATCCGACGATTTCAGTGGAAGAAAGGTGAGGTGGGAAGTTGCAAAACGGAGAGGAAAGTTACCTTGAGACTGTTGGTCAAGCCAATCATTCTGTCGTTGTCCAGCGGAGCTCCGGCGCCTCGGGGATCTCGCCGATCTCGGCGGCGTAGCGGTAGTAGGTGCGCAGGCCTTCGATCATCGGCGCGTCGAGGTCGAAGGACAAACCGGCCCAGTACGCGTCGAGGAACTCCGGGGTGAAGCCGAAGCGTTCGGCCCAGCGCACGGCCAGCTCCTGCCGGTTCGCCAAGCCGTACGCGCGCGAGTCCACCAGCGACCGGTGCAGCGCGCGAAGCTGCCCGTCCGTCCCCCCGGCCGCCTGCCAGACGGCGAAGGCGAACGGCAGCCCCGTCATCTCCCACCACACCGCGCCCAGGTCGTAGCGGAAGGGTAGCTCGGGATGGAGCCCGTCCCGCAGCGCCACGTCGCCGATGAACAGCGCCGCGTCGGCACCGCCGGCGAACGGGTCGTCGTGCGCCTGGTCGAACCAGACGGTGCTCGGGCGCACGCCCCACTTCTTCGCCAGCAGGATCTTCAGCAGCACCACGCTCGTGGCCGACGCGGTGGGCATCGCGACGGTCGCATCCGCCAGCTCAGCCGGATCCCGCCGCGAGAGGAAGAGGATGCTGCGCACCGGCCCGCGCGAGCCGATCACCAGGTCCGGCAGGATGCGGTAGCGGCCGGCGTTGCGCGCGTACTCGATGCTGGAGCACGGGGCCACGTCGATCTCGCCGCGCTCCAGCATTCCGTTCAGCACGCCGGGCACGCCCTGCACCACCTCTACCCCCGGCGGCGGACCGCAGTCCATCAGCCGCGCGTGCACGGGAAAGCAGTTGCTGTAGATGATGTGCCCCAGGCGCAGGGGCCCGTCTTCGCTCCGAATCTCTGCCACGCTGCTGCTCGTATCGATGTTTGCCGCCCAACGACGATCGCCGGCAGACGAACGCCCACCGGCGCGGGGCAAAGTCTGGCCCCGCATGATCATCGTCAATAGCGCTCCCCCCGCGCGGCTGCCGGGCTGGACAGATGCTACCGCCCGCGCTACGCTGCTGCCGTCCCCGTGTGCTCCCCCGAACCGCGCCCATGGCCTACACCGCGCACCTCGCCCACGCCGACGAGCTGGGCCGGCCGATCGACCCCACGCCCGCCCAGCGGCTCGCGCTCCGCGTCCTGCAGGCGGGGTGCGTGCTGGTGGTGCTGGCGGCGGCCACCTACCGCTCGTTCGAGCTGGACCGCTTCTTCATCCCCAAGGAGCTCACGCTGCACCTGGCGGCGCTGCTGGCGGGGGTTCTGTGCCTGGGCGCGGCGCGGCGGGCGCAGGTGAGCCGGGTGGACCTGCTGCTGGCCGGCTTCCTGGCGCTGTCGGCCGCGAGCGCCGCGCTGGCGCAGAACCCGTGGAACGGCGTGCGCGCGCTGGGCGTGAGCGCCAGCGGGATCGTGGTGTTCTGGAGCGCGCGGGCGCTGGGGCGTGCCGGGCTGCAGCGGCCGCTGGTGTGGGCGATCGGCGGGGCGGTGGCGCTGGGGGCGGCCACCTCGCTGGCGCAGGCCTACGGGGTGCGCACCGACTTCTTCTCCATCAACCGCTCGCCCGGCGGCACGCTGGGCAACCGCAACTTCGTGGCGCACCTCTGCGCGTTCGGGCTGCCGATGCTGTTCCTGGCCGGGCTGCGCGCGCACCGGATCTTCGGCACGCTGCTGGGGGCGGTGGGGGTGGCGGCGGTCACCTGCACGCTGGTGCTCACCCGCTCGCGCGCGGCGTGGCTGGGGGTGGCGGCGGTGCTCGTCGTCTTTCTCGTGGGCTGGCTGATGGTGCCCCCGGCGCGGCGCAGCATGAAGAGCTGGAGCCGGCTGATGGTGCTGCTGCTGTGCGCGGGCGGCGGCGCGGTGGCGGCGGTCACCTTTCCCAACACGCTGCGCTGGAAGAGCGACAACCCCTACGCCGAGACTGCCTCGGGGCTCGTGAACGCGCGCGAGGGAAGCGGGGCCGGCCGGCTCAAGCAGTGGAAGAACAGTGGCGAGATGCTGATCGGTCAGCCGCTGCTGGGGGTGGGGCCGGGGAACTGGTCGGTGCGCTACCCCGGCTACGCGCCGCGTAGCGACCCGTCGATGAACGGCAACGAGCCGGGGATGACGTCGAACCCGTGGCCCAGCAGCGACTGGGTGGCGTTCGCGTCGGAGCGCGGCGTTCCGGCGGTGGCGCTGCTGATGCTGGCGTTCGTGGGCCTGGGCGTGGCCGCGCTGCACCGCATGCGCGCCGCCCGCGACGCCGACGAGGGGCTGGCCGCGCTCGCGCTGGCGGCCACGCTGGCGGGCACGGTCGTCGTCGGTGCCTTCGACGCCGTGCTGATGCTGGCGCTCCCTTCGCTGCTGGTGTGGGCCGCCCTGGGCGTGCTGACGGCCGACGAGCCGGGGCAGTGGGACGTGCGCCTGCCCCTGCCCGTCCGCGGCCTGGGGATGCTGCTGCTGATCGCCGTGGCCGGCGCCTTCACGGTGAAGAGCGGCGCGCAGCTGCTGGCGATGGCGGTGTACGACGGCGCCAGCACCGTGGGCCGCCTGAAGCGCGCCGCGCGGCTGGACCCCGGCAGCTACCGCATCCAGCTCAAGCTGGCGCGGAGCGCGGGAGACTGCACCACCCGCAAGGCCGCGGCCGACGCGGCGCACCAGCTCTATCCCGAAGCCTCTGCGCCGAAGGGCCTGCGCGGCGCGTGCGGCCGCCGGCGGCGGCGAGGGTAGCACCGGGATCCGCCGTGTCGACGCCGGTTGAAACCGGCGGCTGAAACGTCGGGAAGTCCGCCTTCGCGGACTGCACGCAGCCCCCGGCGCGAGGAGCCGGCATCGCATCGGTCGATGGCCGCGGGAGTACCTCCTCCGCGCACCGCACTTGCGGAATGAGGTGGCGCCAGTAGTCCGCGAAGGCGGACTTCGTGTAGTCGTTGCCGCGGTTTCAACCGCCCTTTCCATCACCGATCCATCACCGAGCCGCACGACACTCCGGAGCGCGCCATGCCTGCCGACTTCCTCCTCTACGGCTCCTACGGCTACACCGGCCGGCTGATCGCCACGCGCGCGCTGGAGGCAGGGCTGCGGCCGCTGCTGGCCGGGCGCGACGCCGAGAAGGTGCGCGCCCACGCCGCCGAGCTGGGGCTGGAGCACCGCGCCTTCGGGCTGGACGACGCGGCGGCGACCGACGCGGCGCTGCGTGACGTGCCCGTGGTGCTGCACGCGGCCGGGCCTTTCTCGCGCACCGCGGCGCCGATGGCGCAGGCGTGCCTGCGCACCCGCACGCACTACCTCGACATCACCGGCGAGCTGGCGGTGTTCGAGGCGATGGCCGCGCTGGGGCTGCGCGCGCGCGAGGCGGGGGTGATGCTGCTTCCCGGCGCCGGCTTCGACGTGGTGCCCACCGACTGCCTGGCCGCGCACCTCAAGCGCCGGCTCCCCACCGCCACGCACCTCGCGCTGGCCTTCGCCCCCGTGGGCGGCGGGATCTCGCGCGGGACGGCGACGACGATGGCGGAGAATGCCGCCGCCGGTGGCGCGGTGCGGCGCAACGGGCGCATCGTACCGGTCCCGGCGGCGTATCAGACGCGGGAGGTGGACTTCGGCCGCGGGCCGGTGAGCGTCACCACCATCCCGTGGGGCGACGTGTCCACCGCCTTCCACAGCACCGGCATCCCGAACGTGGAGGTGTACACCAGGATGGCGCCCGCGCAGCGCCGGATGATGGCGGCCAGCCGGCACCTGGGGTGGCTGCTGGGCTCCGGCCCCGTGCAACGGCTGATGAAGAGCCGGATCGGCAAGGCCAAGCCCGGCCCCACCGACCAGGAGCGCGCCCGCGGGCTGAGCCTGGTGTGGGGCGAGGTGGAAGACGGCGAGGGCCGCCACGCCGTCTCGCGGATGCGCACGCCGGAGGGGTACACGCTGACGGCGATGGCCAGCGTGGCGATCGTGCAGAAGGTGCTGGCCGGCGACGCGCCGCCGGGGTTCAAGACCCCTTCGCTCGCGCACGGGGCGGACTGGATCCTGGAGCTGGACGGCGTCACGCGCGAAGACGTCGAGCCGTAACCGACGGGAACGATCGAGACACGAAGCCTC
>DASWMA010000191.1:0-1867 GCA_036399995.1 Longimicrobium sp.
CAGTTCCCCGTCTTGTAGACCTGGTTCGTCTTCCGGGTATGGTTCTGGGCCACCCACCCCGGCATGTCGCTCCCGTTGACGGTGATCTGCGTGGGATCCGCGCCGTAGGGGCCGCTGACCGTGAGCGTGTACGACGCGTTCTCGATGGTGTCGTCGAGCTCGAGGAACCACGTGGGCGAGGGCGGCGCCTTGGTGCCGGGCGCGGGCGGGATCGGCAGCGCGACCGGCGTGCCGACGGGGAACGAGTTGCTCCTCAGCGTTCCGCCCACCGGCGGATCGACCACCACGCTGAGCTCCGAGCCTTCCGGCTGGCTCGCGGGGTCGTTCTGGCTGACCACGGTGAGCTGGAAGATCGCGTTCGCCATTGTCTCTCCAGTGCATTCGAATTGATGGGGGAGGGCCTGCAAAAGTGACGAATCTATAAATGTCCGCGCGCGGGCTCGGCAAGGAATTTTTCGTGGCGGAAGGCCGGCGGGGCGATGCAGCCCATCCGTCCGGTCCGCGGAATCACGAAAAACCGCGGCCCGCCGATCTCGGGCCGGCGGGCCGCGCATTGGGATCCACTCCATCCGGCTCACCCCGGCGCCGCGCTCAGCAGCACCACCGTCTCCACGTGCGCCGTCTGCGGGAACAGGTCGAACGAGCGGACCGACTCCAGTCGGTAGGCGTCGCCCATCCGCTTCAGGTCGCGCGCGAGGGTGGCGGGGTTGCACGAGACGTAGATCACGCGGCCCGCCGGAGCGGCCACCAGCGCCTCCGCGACCTCCGCGTGCACGCCGGCGCGCGGCGGGTTCAGGATCACGAGATCCGCCGGCAGCTCGGCGCGGATCAGCGCCTCCACCGGGCCCTCGATGAAGCGCGCCCCCTCCGGCGCGGCGCGGGCCGCCTCTTCCACCGCCTGCGGGTCCAGCTCGATCCCCACCACCTGGGCGCCCGCGCGGGCGAAGCGGCGCGCGTGGAAGCCCACGCCGCAGTACGCGTCCACGATCCGCAGCCCGCCCACGTCGCCCGCCAGCTCCGCCACGTGCGCCTCCAGCAGCGCCGCCGCGCCGCGGTTCACCTGCAGGAACGCGGCGCCCGAAAGCTCCACCGTCTCGTCGCCCCACGTCTCCGGCAGCCCGGGCGCGCCCGCCACCAGCTCCGGCGCCGCCTCGCGCGGGCGGTGCCACACCGAGACCAGGCCGGGGACGCGCGCCACCAGCTCGTCCGGGCGTCCCGGCCCGTAGCCGCCCTCCACCAGCAGCGACACCTCGCCGGCGGCGTTGGCGCGCAGCGTCAGCCGCAGCGTCGCGCCGCTGGGCAGCCGCTGCGCGTCGGGGCCCCACTCGCGGCGCAGCGCGTCCCACACGCGGGCGATCGGCTCCTCGGGCAGCAGGCACGCGCCGTCCAGGTCCACGATCTCGTCGGGCGCGCCCAGCGCGTGGAAGCCGGCCAGCACCCGCCCGTGCTCCGCCCGCCGCAGCGCGAACGACACGCGGTTGCGGTAGCGGAACTCCGTGGGCGACGGCACCACCTGCGGCGTCTCCACCTCCACTCCGCCGATCCGGGTGAGCGCGTCGGCCACGATGCGGGCCTTGGCGCGGAGCTGCGCCTCGTAGTGCATGTGCTCGAGCGTGCACCCGCCGCAGCGCGCGTAGAAGCGGCACGGCGGCTCGCGCCGCTCGGGGCTGGGGTCGATCACCCGCAGCAGCCGCCCGCGCGTCCACCGCTCCTTCCGCTCGGTCAGCGCGACCTCTACCCGGTCGCCCGGCGCGGTGCGGTGGACGAAGGTCACGCGCCCGTCCGCCAGCCGGCCGACGCCCTCGCCGCCGGCCGCGATCGAGTCGATCCCCACCTCCAGCGCGGGCGGCGGGCGGCGCGGGCCCCC
>DASWMA010000192.1:0-3171 GCA_036399995.1 Longimicrobium sp.
GGCGCAGGCGGCGAGCGCTAGGACGCAGGTGCGGATCGGGTTCATGCGGCGGCGGATGAGATGGGAAGGACAAGGAAAATCAAGCTAAACAAATGATTCCGCATACGGCAGGCCGGCAACGAAGGCGGCCCGGCTTCTCCAGAGCCGGGCCGCCTCGATCGTGATCCAGTCCGAAAAACCACGGGTGAGCTACTTCCCCATCAGTACCGCATGCCGGAGATCAGGCCCTGCAGCAGGTAGATGGCGAACAGCGCGACCATCGGCGCCAGGTCGATCATCCCGGTGCGCGGGAGGAGGGAGCGGATCGGCTCCAGGATGGTGTCGGTGACGTTGCGGATGAGCTGCACCACCGGGTTGCGGCTCACCGGGCTCACCACCCACGACATCAGCACGCGCACGATGATCAGGATCTGCAGCAGCGACAGCAGCGTGTACAGCACGTTCCAGCCCATGATCGGCCTCCACTCCCGGGATGGTGCCCTCAGCCGCCCTCGTTCTGCGCGGGGCCAAGAAAGACGATGATCGGCGATTCGAGCGCCCGCGCGGCCGCCTGCAGGCGCTCGGGGGTAAGCCGGGTGAAATCGACCAGCGTGGCGGTGCGGTCGCCCAGCAGCGCCGCGCGCGCCATGGCGGCCGCGCGCTGCTCGGGCAGGTCCAGCTCCATCAGCCGCTCGCCGCGGAAGCGGCGCAGCCGCTCCTGGAACACCGCGGGCGCCAGCGCCTCGTTGGCGTAGCCGCCCACCGCCTCGCGCAGCTGCCCGGCCCACTGCTCGGCCTCGCGCGGGGGGACGACCACGGTCAGCCGCACCTCGCCGCCGCCGGCGTAGCGCACCACCTCGGCGCGGGTGTCGTAGATCGAGCGGCGGCTGGGGCCGAAGCTCACCCGGTCGGCGGCGAGCTGCGCCAGCATCCGCAGCGACTCCACGTCGCTTTCGGGCCCGAAGCGCCAGGTGGCCGACACCCAGGTGGTGATGGAGTTGTAGTCCGTGGCCACCGGCGCCTCGGCCGGCGCGGGGGGCGGCACGCTGTCGCCGCGCAGCTCGCCCGCGGGCATGTGCGCGGCCAGCGCGTCGCGGGCCTCGGCGTCGTCCACCGGCCCCACCACCGCCACTACGGAGCGCTCGGGGGTGAAGTTCTGCCGGAGGAACGCGTCCACCTGCCTCACGCGGATGGCCCGCACGCTGGTGGCCGTGCCCACCGCCGGGCGCCCCCACGGATGGTCTTCGCCGTAGACCGCCCGGGCGCGCTCGCGCTCGAGCGCGTCGGCGGGGTTCACCTCGCGCGCGGTGAGCTCGCGCACGATGGCCGTCCGCTGCCGCACCGTCGACACGCTGTCGACGGGGTCGCGGAAGAGCGCCAGCATCAGCATCCGCGTGGCCTCGGCCCAGGCGTCGGGCGCGGCGGTCAGGGTGAAGGCGATGGCGTCGCGCTGCTGGTCCACGTCGAGGTGCGCGCCCAGCGAGTCGAGCGCGGCGCGCGCCGGCTCCACCACCGAGCGCGCCGCCAGGTACGAGATCCCCGCCTGCGCCCCCGTCTCCACCGCCGGCCCCACGCCCACCAGCACCTGCACGGCCACCACCGGCGTCCCCGGCTCGGGCCGGACGAAGACGCGCTCCTGCGCGTCCGCGGAACCTGCGAAGGCGAGGGCCAGCAGCGCGGCGGCCGCCGCGCGGAGGGTGCGGGCGCTCATCGGCGGCGCTGCTCGGCGGGGATGCGCTGCGGCGGCACGTACACCGTGGCGGCCTCGGCGGCGGCGAGCTGCTCCAGCACCAGGCGCACATCGTCCTCGGCCACAGCCTCGAGCGCGGCGTAGTAGCGCTGCGCGGCGTCGCGGCCGCCGCCGCGGTCGGCGAACTCGCCCAGCAGCTCGGCCATGCGCTCGGGGGTGCGCGAGTAGAACAGCATCTCGCGGCGCAGCGAGCGGGCGGCGGCGCGCACGGCCTCGTCGGTCACCGTGCCGCCGAACGCCTCGAGCGCGCCGCCCACCGTGCGCCGCGCCGCGGGCAACAGCGAGTCTGGGGTGGCCACCACCAGCGCGAGCGCCTGCCCGTGGTGCGTCCACCAGTGCTCCACCTCCACGTTCGAGCGCGTCATCCGCCGGCGCAGGTAGGTGCGCAGCATCCGCGCGGCTACCGACATCGCCGCGGGGTTGGCCGAGTCGGCGCGCCAGGCGGTGCCGATCCAGCCGCGCGTGGCCTGCGGGGTGTCGGCCGCGAAGGCGGCCATGGTGTCGGCCACGTCATCGGGGAGGCGGCCGGGCGCGGGCGGCTGGGGGAGCGAGCGGAAGGCGCGCTCCACCGCGTTCAGGCTCACGTCGCCCACGGCCACCACCGAGACGCGGTCGGGAGCGTAGATCTGCCCCCACACCGCGCCCAGGTCGGCCGCCTGGAGGCGCGCCGCGGCCTCGTCGGTTCCCGCGGCGGGGAGGTCGGCCGGGAAGAGCTGGCTGCGCAGCGAGGCGCGCACGTACGCCGGCGCGGTCTCGCGCTCGGCGCCGCGCTCGCCCGAGAGCGCGGCCAGCGACTGCAGCATCCCGCCGGCGCCGGGCGGGGGCACGCGGAGGACGCCGCGCAGGAGCCCGGCCAGGTAGTCGAGCTCCGAGGCGGGGCCCACCACGGTGTAGACGATGGCGTCGGAGCCGCGGATGGCCTGCACGCGGGCTCCCACCCGCGCCGCCTGCTCCTGGAGCCCGGGGAGGTGGAGGTGCTGGAAGAGGTGGCCGGCGCCCGCGTACCCCGGCGGGTCGCTGGCCACGATCGACATCCGGAGCGCCACCACGGGGAGCGCCGGCTGGTTGTGCACCGTGACGGCCGGCGCGGCCTGCGCGGGGCGTGGCCGGGCGCGGGCGGTGTCGTGTGGCGCCGCCAAAAGGGCGAGCGCGAGCGAAAGCGTAAGCATTGCGGTGCCACGTACACAGAAGGAGCGCCCCGAGGTCCCGGGGCGCGCTCCGAAGTTAAGACAATCGGCGGCGTGGGGCGAATGTCCGGGGAAACAGGTGCGTGAGTGCGTGAGTGCGTGAGTGCGTGAGTGCGTGAGTGCGTGAGTGCGTGAGTGCGTGAGTGCGTGAGTGCGTGAGTGCGTGAGTGCGAAGGTGCGAAGGTGCGAAGGTGCGAAGGTGCGAAGGTGCGAAGGTGCGAAGGTGCGAAGGTGCGAAGGTGCGAAGGTGCGAAG
>DASWMA010000193.1:0-2470 GCA_036399995.1 Longimicrobium sp.
CTGGAGCGCTCGCCCGGGCTGGTGGCCGCGCTGCTGGGGGTGATGAAGGCGGGGGGCGTCTACGTCCCGCTCGACCCGTCGCTCCCCGGCGAGCGGCTGGCGTGGATGGCGGAGGATGCGGGGATCGTGTCGCTGGTGGCCGACGGCGCGCCGCCGCCGGAGCTCGCCGCGCTCGGCCTCCCCGTGGTGCCGGCGGATGAAGACGCGTCCACGGATGGCGACGCGGCGGAATCCCCCGCCGCGCTTCCCGACGTTCCCGCGCAGGCGGCGGCGTACGTGATCTACACCTCGGGCTCCACGGGCACGCCCAAGGGGGTGGTGGTGCAGCACGGCGACCTGGCGCGCCACTGCAAGACGGCCGCGGCGGCCTACGGGCTGACGGCGGACGACCGGGTGCTGCAGTTCGCCGCGCCGGGGTTCGACGTGTCGGTGGAGCAGATGGTGGCTCCGCTGGCCGCCGGCGCCTGCGTCGTCCTGCGCGGCGCCGACATCCCCTCGCCGGGCGCGCTGGCGGATTTCGTCCGCGAGCATGGCATCACGCTGGTGAATCCCCCCACGGCATACTGGCACCAGCTCGCCGACGACGCGGCCGCGCGCGACGCGGTGAAGGGCGCCGCCCGGCTGGTGCTGGCCGGCGGCGAGGCGATGCGCGCCGACGCGGCCCGCGCCTGGGCGGCGGCCCCCGGCGGCGCGCGGCTGCTGAACGGCTACGGCCCCACCGAAACCGTGGTCACCTGCACCGCCTTCGAGGTGGGCGCCGGCTTCGCGCACGACGACGAGGCGCGCGTGCCGGTGGGGCGTCCCCTCGGCGGGCGGCGCGCGTACGTGCTGGACGAGGCGCTGCGGCCGTGCGGCGTGGCCATCCCCGGCGAGCTGTGCGTGGGCGGCGTGCTGGCGCGCGGCTACCTGGGCCGGCCCGGCGCCACCGCGGCGGCCTTCGTCCCCGACCCCTTCGGCGGCGAGCCGGGGGCGCGGCTGTACCGCACGGGCGACCGGGTGCGCTGGCGGGAGGACGGCACGCTCGACTTCCTGGGCCGCGCCGACCAGCAGGTGAAGGTGCGCGGCTTCCGCGTGGAGCCGGGCGAGGTGGAGGCCGCGCTGCGCGCCATCGCCACCGTGGCCGACGCGGTGGTGGCGCCGCGCCCGGGCCCCGGCGGGGCGGACCGGCTGGTGGCGTGGGTGGTGGCCGACGAACACGAGTGGGACGAGGAGGAGCTGGCCGCCGAGCTGCGGCGCACCCTGCCGCACTACCTGGTGCCGGCGGCCTTCGTCCGCATCGACAGCGTTCCGCTCACCGCCAACGGCAAGGTGGACCGCGGGGCGCTTCCCGAGCCCGCGGCCGAGCGCGGCGCGGCGTTCGTGGCGCCCCGCACCACCACCGAGGCCGCGCTGGCCGAGCTGTGGGCGCCGCTGCTGGGGGTGGAGCGCCTGGGCGCCGGCGACGACTTCTTCGCGCTGGGCGGGCACTCGCTGCTGGCGCTGCGCCTGGTGTCGCGCATCCGCGACGCGCTGGGGGCCGAGCTGCCCCTGCGGGTCGTCTTCGAGGCGCCCACGCTGGCCGCCCTGGCCGCGCGGGTAGACGCCGCGCGCGCGCAGGGCGGCGCCGCGCCCGCCGCAGCCCCGATCGCGCGGGCCGACCGTTCGGCGCCGCTCCCGCTCTCGTTCGCGCAGGAGCGGCTCTGGTTCCTCGAGCAGCTGGACCCCGGCTCGTCGCACTACAACGTGCCGATGGCGCTGGAGATGTCCGGCAGCGTGGACGCGCCCGCGCTGGAGCGCGCGCTGGGCGAGATCGTCCGGCGCCACGAGGCACTGCGCACGGCCTTCGTCCCCGGCGCCGAGGGGCCGGTGCAGCACGTGCTGCCGGCGGACGCCTTCCACGTGGAGCTGGTCGACCTCTCGTCATCCCCCGACGCCGGGAGCCAGGCGGAGCGATGGATGGCCGACGAGGCGCGGCGGCCGTTCGACCTGGCGGCCGGGCCGCTGGTCCGCGCCACGCTGCTGCGGCTGGGGGCCGACGCGCACACGCTCCTCCTCGTCTTTCACCACGCCGCCACCGACGCGTGGTCGGCGGGGGTGTTCCTGCGCGAGCTGGGGGCGCTGTACGCCGCCTTCCGCCACGGGCGGCCCTCGCCGCTGGCCGACCCGCCGCTGCAGTACGCCGACTTCGCCGCGTGGCAGCGAGAGTGGCTGGCGGGCGACGAGCTGGAGCGGCAGCTCGCCTTCTGGCGCCAGGGTCTGAAGGGGGCGCCGGCGCGGCTGGAGCTGCCCACCGACCGTCCGCGCCCGGCGTCGCAGGAGCTGGCCGGCGCCGCGCACCACTTCGAGCTCTCGCCCGAAGGCGCCGCCGCCGTCCGTGCCCTGGCGGCGCAGGCGGGCGAGGGAACCACGCCGTTCATGGTGCTGCTGGCCGCCTTCGCCGCGGTGCTGCACCGATGGAGTGGCGAGGAAGACCTGGTGATCGGCACGCCGG
>DASWMA010000194.1:0-6072 GCA_036399995.1 Longimicrobium sp.
GGGGGGGGGAGATGGGGGCGCCGGGCGCCCCTGCGGCGGCCGGCGGCGGTCATACGGAAGAAGCGGCGGCGCTCAGCGCGGGCGCAGCCAGCCGGTGATGCGGTGTACGGACTCGCTCAGCGTCCAGCCGGCGCGGGCCCAGCCCTCCACGCGGTCGGCGACCTCGTTCGCGGGCGACGTGCCTTCGCGCGCCGGGGCCATGTAGTCTTCGGCGCTCCACTCGCGCCAGCGCACCCGTCCCTCCGCGTCCGCGCGCTCCAGGAGAACGACGTATCCCTCTCCGCCACCCGGCGCCGCGGCGTGGAAGGCGAGCGTGTCGGGCGTCACGGCGCGGCGGCCACCAGGTCGGGGTTGCGCAGGATCAGCGGCGGCTCGGCCTGCACGCGGCCGTACGGCACCACGCCGTCCACGGCCATCGCGGCGAACAGCAGCGCCAGGTACAGCAGCGAGCTGCGGTACAGCGCCCACGCCGGCTTGGTGAAGTTGGCCGCCCGCCTCACCTTCACCACGCCCCAGATGAACCACGCGCCCAGCAGCGCGGCCGACACGCCGTAGACGAAACCGAGGCCGCCGTAGGTGACCGGCGCCAGCGTGACGGGAACCAGCAGGAGCGTGTAGAACAGCATCTGCCGCATGGTCTCGCGCTCGCCCCACACGTTGGGGGCCATGGGCACGCCCACCCGGCCGTAGTCCTTCTGCTTCACCAGCGCCAGCGCCCAGAAGTGCGGCGGCGTCCAGAAGAAGACGATCAGGAACAGGTAGACGGCCGTCAGCGACACGCTCCCCGTGGCCGCGGCCCACCCCACCAGCGGCGGGAAGGCCCCCGCCGCGCCGCCGATCACGATGTTCTGCGGCGAGGTGCGCTTGAGCCAGCGGGTGTAGACGAACACGTAGTACAGCAGCCCGGCCAGGGCCAGCACGGCCGAGAGGAGGTTGACGAACACCGCGAACACCGCGAACGCCGCGGCGCCCAGCACCAGGCCGAAGCCCAGCACGTGCAGCGGCGACATGCGCCCGCTGGGGATGGGGCGCAGCGCCGTGCGCGGCATCCGCGCGTCGATGTCGCGGTCGATGTACATGTTGATGGCGTTGGCGCCGCCCGCCATCAGGTAGCCGCCCAGCATGGTCCACCAGAAGGTGGCCGCCGGCGGAAGCTTCTGCAGGGCGATCACCATCGGCGCCCAGGTGGTCACCAGCAGAAGCGAGATGATGCGGGGCTTGGTGAGGGTCAGGTAATCCCTCAGGCGCTGCCGCATGCCGCCGCCCACGCTGCCGCGCCCCGCGGCGGCGATGCCGGCGCGGTGGGTGGCGGTGGTGAACGGCGTGTCGAGCGCTTCGCGAACGGCCGCAGGGTCGGCCGCGTAGCGCGCCATTGCGTCGGGCATCGGTCCAGGAACGTCGTGTACGGACGCGGAAGGCATGGAAGGCCTGCCGCGGGAAGCGTGCAAATATAACCGGCGCCTCGCCCTTCGCCACCCCGCGCGGGTGCCGGGGCCTCCGGAGACGCGCGGCGCGCCCGTTCGGCTGCCAACACGCGAACGCGTTCGCGCCCAAGCACTTGCGTGTGCCGCGGGAAAGGCGGTATCGTCCCGGCTTCACCCGTCCGTCCACACCGGCGCAACCTGCGTTCCGTGAGCGTTCCACAGCCGTCGCGACAGATCCGCTATGCCCGCTACGCGTGGGGCGTGCTGGCATGGAACGTGGCCGTGGTGCTGTGGGGCGCCTTCGTGCGCGCGTCGGGCTCGGGCGCGGGGTGCGGAAGCCACTGGCCGCGCTGCAACGGCCAGGTGATCCCGCAGTCGCCCTCCGCCAAGACGCTGGTCGAGTTCACGCACCGGATGATGACGGGGGTGGACGGCTTCCTGGTGCTGGGCCTGCTGGTCGGCGCGTTCCTCCTGTTCGCCAAAGGCAGCCCGGTGCGCACCGGTGCCGTGCTCTCGATGGTGTTCCTGGTGACGGAGGCGCTGGTGGGCGCCGGGCTGGTGGTGTTCGACCTGGTCGCCGACAACCGGTCGACCGCCCGGGTGTGGGTGATGGTGGTGCACCTGGTGAACACCTTCCTCCTCCTGGGCTTCCTCACGCTCACGGCGTGGTGGGCGTCGGGCGGCCGCGCGGTGCGGCTGCGCGGGCAGGGCAGGGTGGCGGGGATGCTGCTGCTGGCGGTGTTCGCCACCATCGTGGTGGGCGCCACGGGGGCGGTCACCGCGCTGGGCGACACGCTCTATCCCAAGACCGAGGTGGCGCTGCGCGTGTCGGCCACGGCCACCTTCCTCGAGCGCCTGCGCATCGTCCACCCGATCGTGGCGGTGCTGACGGCGCTGTACGTGGTGGTGGCCGCCGCCGTCGCGCGCCGGGTGCGGCCGAGCCCGGCCACGGCGCGGCTGTCGCGGCTGCTGGTGGCGCTCTTCGCCGCGCAGGTGGTGGCGGGGACCATCAACGTGATCCTGCTCGCGCCCGTGTGGATGCAGATCGTCCACCTCCTCCTGGCCGACGCGGTGTGGATCGCGCTGATCTGCACCACTGCCGCCGCGCTGGCCGTGGACGAGGAGGCGGCGCCCGGACCCGCGCCGGGTGCTCGAAAAGAGCGCTTCGCGCTCACCGAGGTCTCGAACTGAACGACGCACCGCCCGGCTCCCCTGCAGCCGGGCGGTTTTTTCTTGATGGCGAGCTGAAGGCTGTCCGAGCAGTGGCTGTTTTTACGCCAGCGCTTGAAAAATGGGTGCGGCAGCGGTACGGTTCACTGTGTTCACATCACCGGAGTGGCCAAAGCGGACGGGGCGCTGAGAACCCCCGCAGGGACGTAACCGCGACCTCCCCCGCGATCCGGGAGTTCGTCGACCAGGTGCACGCGTGGGTGGTGTTCCGCCGCGAGGTGATGCGCACGCCGCTGCGCACCCTGGCGGACGAGATCGGGATCTCGAAGAGCGCCGTGGACAGGTTCCACAAGCTGCGGTCGCACCCCGGGAAGAACTGGCCCAGGCTGAGGGATTGGTACATGCGAACCCGCGGAACGAAGCCCGACGAGTACGAGACGCCGCCCGAGTTGATGATCGCGAGCGCACTGCAGCTCCTGAGCACGCTCCCGAGCGATCGTCGCGCCTCCGTCATGCGTGCCATGGTGGAGAGTTTCACAACGGGCCACGCGGGGCTTCCGCTCCCCGAGTGGGTCGGCATGTTCTCCAATCTGGCCGACAAGGAAGGCTAAGCTTGAGGGATTCGTACATGCGCAGCCGCCGATCGAGGACCGACGAGTATGAGACTCCACCGGAACTGATGGTTGACAGCGCGCTCATGCTCGTAAGCCATCTGCCGATCGGCAAAAGAGCGTATGCGTTGCGTAGTCTGGCCGAGCACTACCGCTCGATGTACGCAGAGTTGGAAGAGCCGCAGCCCGAATGGGTGCGGATGCTGTCACAGGTGGCTGACCAGGAAGGCAGCGCCTCAGCGGACGCAGCCTCATCGTCTGACCAGTGAACGGCGGCGAAGATCCGCCCGAACAGAAAACCGCCCGGCTCGAATGCGAGTCGGGCGGTTTTGTTCGGACCAAGGGGAGGCGGTGCTCCTCTCGTATCACTCCTCCGCCATCGCTGCCGGCCGGGCCAGCCCCGCCGGCAGCACCAGCGAGAAGAGCGAGCCTTTCCCCGGCTCGGAGCGCACGGTGATGTCGCCGCCCAGGCGCCGCGCCAGCTGCCGCGACAGCGCCAGCCCGATCCCCGTGCCGCCGAAGCGCCGCGTGGCCGAGCCGTCGAGCTGGCGGAACTCGTCGAACACGCGCTCCAGCTCGCCGGGGTCCACCCCGATCCCCGTATCCTCCACCTCCCATACCACCGAGTGCGGCACGTTGCCGGTGCGGCGGGCCTCGTCGGTCCAGGGCGAGCCGCGGGCCATGCGCACGCGCACCTGCACGCCCCCCTCCCGCGTGAACTTGTAGGCGTTGGAAACCAGGTGGCGGAGGATGCGCACCACCTGGCTGCCGTCGGTGCGCACCGGCACGGTGGCTTCGGGCGCATCCACGCGCACCTCCAGGTGAGGCGGCGGCGCGAAGGCAGCCATGGCGGCGCGGAGGAGCGCCACCGCGTCGCAGGTCTCCACCTGCGGCGCCAGCTGGCCCAGCGCCAGCGAGTTCAGGTCGAGCAGGTCTTCGATCAGCCGCAGCAGCTCGCCGCCGGCCTCCTCGATGCGGCGCACCTGCGCCGCCTGGTCGTCGCTGAGCGCGCCGGCGTCGCGCAGGATGTAGGCGTAGCCCAGGATGGCGGTGAGCGGGGTGCGCAGCTCGTGGCTCACGTTGGCCAGCAGCTCGCCGCGCAGCCGCCGCGCCTCCTCGGCCTCGCGGAAGCGCGCCTCCAGCTCCACGTTCTGCAGCCGCAGCAGGGCGTTGGCGCGCTGCAGGTCGTCGATCAGGTGGGCCTTGAAGGCAGTGGCCGAGAGCTGGTCGGCCACCAGCCGCAGCAGGTGCCGGTCGTGCGCCGGAAGCGCGCCGGGGTCGCGGAAGTAGAAGGTGATCGCCCCCTCGGGGTGCCCGCCCCGCACCAGCGGCAGCGCCACCGACGCGGCGAAGCCCAGCTCGCGCGCCACCTCCCACCAGTCGCCCAGCGCGGGGTCGGCGAACACGTCGGGCACCTCCACCACGCGGTTCTCCTCCACCGCCACCCCGGTGGGGCCGGCGCCTACCCGCACGCGCACCTCGCCCAGGAAGTGCGCGTACGCCGGCGGCCAGTTCCACGAGGCCGACAGGCGCAGCACCTGCTCGTGCTCGCGCAGGTAAACCGAGCCGAAGGCGGCGCCCACCAGCGGGGAAACGCGTTCCAGCGCAAGACGATACACCTCCAGCGGGCTGGCGGCGGTCAGGAAGGCGTGGGCGATCTCGCGGGCCGCCTGCAGCTCGCGCAGCAGGGTGTCGGCGGCGGGAAGCGGCGCGGCGGCTGGAAATCCGGGTACGGGCGGTTCTTGACGGATGGGTAGGCGACTCCTACTGTAGGTGCGAACGGCGTTGCCGTTTGTGGGTTTTCGCCGAATTTCCACCTCTTTACAGGAGCTCCGCGGTGAACAAGTCCGAACTAGTCCAGCAGCTGGCGAGCCGCGCCGACCTGAGCCGTGCCGAGGCGTCGCGCGCCGTCGACGCGCTGTTCTCGGTCGAGAACGGTCTCATCGCCGAGGCGCTGCGCGGTAATCAGAAGGTGCAGATCACCGGTTTCGGCAGCTTCGAGGCCAAGCGCCGCGAAGCCCGCAAGGGCCGCAACCCGCGCACCGGCAAGGAGATCGACATCGCCGCCTCGACCAGCCCCGTGTTCCGCAGCGGCAAGAGCCTGAAGGACTCGTTCGGCGGCTGATCCGCAGCGTCCCCGACGCTCCGAGAGCCACGGCCCGTCCGTGGCTCTCGCCGCATCAGGACCCGTGGCGCGCCGAAGGCGACCTCGCGAGGCCTCGCAGCCGCGAGGCACGGTGCACCCCCTGCTCGACCTGCACGGCATGACCGGCGGCGAGGCGAGGGTGCGGGCCGAGCTTTGGCTGCGCGACCGCGCCGCCGCCGGCGAGCGCACCGTGGTGGTCGTCACCGGCCGGGGGAACCGCTCGCAGGGCCTTCCCGTGCTGCGCGGCGAGGTGGAAGACGTGCTCGCCCGCCTGCAGCCCGGCATCGTGATCGAGTGGGAGAGCACCGACGGCGGCGGCGGCTACCGCGTGAAGCTGCGCCCGCCCTCTGGCTCCATCCTCCGCGCCCCCGCCGGTCCCGACCCGCTGGTGCGCGCCGCCCCGCCCGAGCTGCGCCGCCGCGCCCAGGAAGCGCTCGACGAGCTGGGCATCGCCCCCACCCCCGAGCTGCTCCGCGCCGAGATCCGCCGCCTGCTGGCCGAGGACGAGCCGGGGTGAACCTCCCCGGTGGACGGGCGCGAAGGTAGGCCCCTCGTCCCGCGCGGGCAAGCTCGTCCCGACCCTACCCGGAAATGCCGGACGACGAGGTGGCGCTCACGCCATCTCGGCCCTTCCGTCCTCCGGTGCGTCCCGCGGGGGCCGAAAACTCGTCGCGCCCGCGCGAATCTTGCGTGTGGGGACAGGGTTCCTCGCACGCGATCA
>DASWMA010000195.1:0-1842 GCA_036399995.1 Longimicrobium sp.
ACGACGATGAGAAGCCGCTCGGCCGCTACGTGTCGCTCCTTCGCGAGCGGCTGGCGCGCCTGGACCCCGACGCCGCCGACGCCCCCCGGCTGCGGACCGCGCAGGCGGCGCACGCCTTTGTAACCGGCATCGCCAGCGCCAGGCGGGAGGAGGTGGTGGACGCCATCGCCGGGGCCGAGGTCGCCACCAGCGCCGCCGCCATGGCCACCGCTCGCTCGCGCGCGGAGGCGCTGTGCACCGCGCTGGAGCGCACGCAGTGGGAGTTGCTCGCCAACAACACCGGCCTCCCCGACCCCTTCGCCGCCCGCGCCGATGCCACACTGAAGCGGGTGCGGGAGGCGCTGCGCAGCGACGAGCACGTCACGCCGCTCGCCTCCGCCCTCCGCGCCGCCGAAGCCGAAGCGCTGGCGCTGCTGCAGGAGGCCGCCCGCGCCGCTACGCCGTCTCCTCCACCCACGTCGGATCCGGCGCAGCGGCAGCCGCGGCATGAATCGGCGCCGCCATCCCCCGAAGCTCGTCTCACCGTAACCCACACCGGAGGACAGAAGCGGGTGCGGGCGTCGGAGGTGGACCAGGTGCTCACCGAGCTCCGGCGCGAAGCCGATGCGGCGCCGGGCGCGTGGATCAACGTCACCTGGGAGATCGAGCCCGGATGACGGCACCCGTCGCCGCGTTCCCGGTGCGGCCGGAGCATGTGGCTGCCCTGGTCGAGTCGCTGCTGCTCAAGACGCGCAGCGCCGCCGCCGTGGGCCTCCACGTCGCCGGCCCGTGGGCGGGCGGCGAGAGCGTGACCGTCGCCGGGGAGGCGCGCCCGGTGGTCTGGTGCGCTTCCGAGCTCGCCCTTCGCGAGGCGCTGGACCGCCATTCGGACCCCGCCGGACCGCCGCCCATCCTGCTGACGCCCCTCGACGAGACGGAGCTGGGGTGGGACGTCCGTGCGCGGCTGGCCCGGCAGCGCTTGCTCCCGATGGAGCCGTGGACGCTGGTGGCTGAGCTCTTTCACACCCGCGACGTGGATCCCCGCATCACGCCGCACCCCTGGCTGGCGGAGGTGCTGCTGGAGGCAGCACCTCCCGGCGGATACGCCCCGCTCCCCGGCGCCGTGCTCGACGCCGACACCGCGTGGCAGCACGTGCTGGAGCGCACCCTGGGCCTGCGCACCGCCCGCCCCGACGCCGACGCCCTGCTGGAGGCCAGCGCGGATCCGTCGTTCGCCGCGCGCTACGCGCAGCTCCCGGAACACGCGCGTACCGCGGTCGCCACGCGCGTCGAGCAGACCGCCGGCCGCCTGGGCGGGCTGTTCGCGCGCGCGATGGCGGCGGGCCGCGCGGGTGACCTGCTGGCGCTGGGGCTCGCCTGCGAGGTGGTGTACCCCGACGGGGGCGCCGGTGGAGTGGATCTGGCGCGCGCCGCCGCGCGGCTGGAGCTCTCCGTGGGCGTCGACGACATCGAGCCGGGGCTCGGCCGCCGCTGGGCGCAGTCGGCGCTGCGAGTGCTGGAGCGGCTGCCGGAAGACCAGGTGCCACGCGTGCACCAGCAGGCCGAAGCCATCCTGCGCGCGGAGCTGAGCGCGGAACCGCTCCTGGGCCTCAGCACCGCGCTCCCCGCCAGCTACGAGCGCCGCCTGGAGGCATTTGGCCGCGCGGTGTCCGCCTTCCTGGCCGGCGGCGACCCCGCGCAGGCGGACGCGGCCCTCGGCCGCGTGCTGGAGCACCGGCGGGCGAGGGCCCCCCGCGAGGCCGAGCGCCGGCGCCGGCTGGAAATGGCCCTGCGACTGGTTCGCTTCCTGGCGAGCCGCGCGAGCGGCGCGCCGGCTGCCGTGCGCACCCTCTCCGACGCCGC
>DASWMA010000196.1:0-3066 GCA_036399995.1 Longimicrobium sp.
TGCGGATGAAGCACCCGCGCTTCCGCCTGGCCACCGAGCACGAGGCGCGCGTTTCCGGCGCCACCGACGCGCTGGAGCCGGGGACCACCGCCATCGCCATCGAGTCGGCCACCGGCAACGCCTTCGAGCACCTCTCCGTCATCGTCGCCGCGTCGGTGGAACTGACGGAAGGCGTCTTCCGGTACTGAGCTCGTCCATCCCACCCGTCCACGTGACCCCGTTGCGATGAAGATCGTGATCCCCGGCGGCTCGGGTCAGGTGGGGACGCTGCTCGCCCGCGCGTTCCACCACGACGGCCACGAGGTGGTCGTCCTGAGCCGCGGTGCCGCCGACGCGCCCTGGCGCGTGGTGCCGTGGGACGCGCGCACGCTGGGCGCGTGGGCGGGGGAGATCGACGGCGCCGAGGTGGTGATCAACCTGGCCGGGCGCAGCGTGAACTGCCGCTACAACGCCCGCAACCGCGCCGAGATCATGGCCTCGCGCGTCGACTCCACCCGCGTGGTGGGAGAGGCGATCGCGCGAGCCGAGCGGCCGCCGCGGGTGTGGCTCCAGGCGAGCACAGCCACCCTCTACGCCCACCGCTTCGACGCGCCCAACGACGAGGAGACGGGGATCGTCGGCGGCCACGAGCCCGGCGCGCCGGATACCTGGAGCTTCAGCATCGACGTGGCCGCCGCGTGGGAGCGGACGCTGGCCGAGGCCCGCACGCCGCGCACGCGCAAGGTGGCGATGCGCTCGGCCATGGTGATGAGCCCGGACCCCGGCGGCATCTTCGACACGCTGCTGACGCTGGTCCGCCGCGGGCTGGGCGGCACGGCGGGGGATGGACGGCAGTACATCTCCTGGATTCACGAGACCGACTTCGTGCGCGCGGTCCAGTGGCTGATCGAGCACGAGATGAGTGGCGCGGTGAACCTGGCCTCGCCCAACCCGCTGCCCAACGCCGAGTTCATGCGCCTGCTGCGCCGGGCCTGGGGGGCGCGCATCGGCCTGCCGGCCACGCGGTGGATGCTGGAGGTGGGCGCCGTGTTCATGCGCACCGAGACCGAGCTGGTGCTGAAGAGCCGCCGCGTGGTGCCGAAGCGCCTGCTGGATGCCGGCTTCCACTTCCAGCTCCCGGAGTGGGACGAAGCCGCGCAGGTCCTGGTGCGGCACCGGAACCAGGCGCGGCAGTGAGGTACGGGTTTGTCGCGCCGGGCGCTCGTCGGCCCGCGGGGTGTCACACGCGGAGGGGCGCGGGCGTTGTCACCGCGAAACCGTCGGCCACCAACCACTTCTCATCCCCATGAAGAACCCCTTCGTCTGGCTGCTCGCCCTTCCGCTCCTGGCCGCCTGCCCGTCGCCCACCGATGCCGGCACCGACGGGTCTCTGGTCGGGGACGAGCGCAGGGCCGGCATCATCGAGTCGCAGCATCTCCGCGCGCCCGCGCTGGCGGCGCCGGCCACCGTCACCGCCGGGCAGACCTTCCAGGTGGCCGTGACCACGCTGGGCTACAGCGGGTGCTGGCGCAACGCCGGCGAAGACGTGACGAACGCCGCCGGGCTGGCCATCATCCATCCGTACGACAGGGTGCAGGGCGAGGTGTGCACGGACGCGCTGGTGGAGATCCGCCACGTGGTGTTCCTGCGCTTCGACACACCGGGGACCGCGAAGCTCGTGGTGCAGGGCCGCAGCGATCCCAACGAGCCGTCGCCCCGCGCCGTCACGATCGAGCACACGGTGACGGTGCAGTAGCGGCAAAGGCAGCGGATGCGAGCTGCGAAGGAGGTTCATTCCCCGGATGCCCCTTCGCTTCGCAGGTTCAGCGGTTCGCGATCGCGGTCCCATCCCACTGTCGGGATGGGACCGCGCCTGCGTTCATCGACGGTTCCGTGCGCGCGGCCGGTGCATCGCGCCTCGCGATGAGCATCCAACGGTGAGAAAGTTATTTTCGCACGCGCCCGCGGGCCCTAGACTGCGGGTGGATGCGCACGGCGCGGGGCTCCCGAAACCGGAGGTCTGACGTGAAGGTCTTCATCAGCCACTCGTGGATGAACAAGACGCCGGCGCTGCGCATCGCCGAGTCGCTCAAGGGATACGCCGACGTCTGGTTCGACATCCGCGAACTGGTGAGCGGCGACGCCATCCAGCCGACGATCGACCAGGCGCTCGGTGGGGTGGACGTGGTGCTGCTCCTGTGGTCGGCCGACGCGGCGGCGTCGAGCGGGGTGGCCGAGGAGGTGTGGACGGCGAAGCGGCTGGGGAAGCCCCTCCTCCCCGTGCTGCTGGACGATACGCCGCTCGACCGGCACCCCCTGCTGAAGGGCCTCTACGGCATCCGCTTCGACCTGCAGGACCCCAAGCCGGGGATCTTCCGCGTGCAGGCGGCGCTGGTCAGGGTGCAGCTGGGCGAGATGGACCTGGAGAGCGCGCGGGCGCTGAACGACCTCGCGTGGTTCGAAGGGTTCCATGCCTACGTGGAAGGCTACCGGAACCGGAAGGAGATCGGCGGCGAAGACTCGGTCCTGTGGGCGCTGCGGGCGCTGGAGCACACCAACGAGACCTTCCGGTCGGTGGGCGAGCTGCGCGACCAGGTGGGCCTCACGCTGCAGTACCTGCAGGACGTGTTCGCCCGCCTCCAGGGAGCCGGGAGCGATGCCGCCGCCGTCCGCGCGCTCCTGGACGAGGTGCGGCGGCACCCGAAGAGCGACACCAAGGAGCTCAGGGTCCTCACCGATGCCATCGAGGAGAAGCTTTCGACCATCGAGGGTGGACCGGCGCCCGGCGTGAGCGCACCGGCAGCGGAACAGGCCGCGCACGACTTCCGCCGGCGGGTCGAGTCGCACCCCGCCGCGTCGTCACCCCCGGAGGCCGCCCCCGCCGCGGGCGCCGCGGCGGTTCCGCCGGTGGTGGAGGCGTACATCCGCGGCGCGCCGGGAACGCTGGAGCAGTTCACGCGGGTGGCGGCGCTCGCCCCCTCGGCCGCGCTGAAGGAGGTGGCCGGCGCGCTGCACGCCTACCTGCGGAACCCCTACGACCTGATCCCCGACCAGGAGAACGGCCTGCTCGGCCACCTCGACGACGCG
>DASWMA010000197.1:0-9183 GCA_036399995.1 Longimicrobium sp.
GGGCTGGAGCGCGCCTGGCTGCTGCTGCGCACCGACCAGGGGTGGCCGATGCACGGCGCCGGAGACGCCGAGCGGCGGCTGGCGGAGACGTGGACCCGTCAGGGTTGGGCACGCGAGACCGGCGGCGTCGTCCGGCTGACCGCCGAGGGGTGGCTGCTGCTGGACCGGCTGGCGGTGGAGATGGCCGCCGCCGCGGAGCAGCGGCAATCCCCATCCTCCCCCGTCGTCACGGGACCCGCGGTACTGCACGGGTGACAGGCGGCGCGGACGGATCCCGCCGCGGCGGCACGGCCGGCGGCCGGAACGGCACATCCCCGCGGCACCGAAACTTGCCATGGGTCGGGAGCGGGGACTCGGGACCCGCGCAGTGGCGTCAGGTGCCCGGCACGGCAGCGGAATGTACGGCTCTGCATTGACGCTCCCGGCGAGCGTCGGCAGATTTCAACGGTTTGTGCCGTTTTTCCCAACGCGAGCGTGAGATGGCTGACGCGCCCCTGACCGAACGCGAGCACACGATCCTCGAGGCGGTGATCCGCACCTACGTGGAGACCGCCGAGCCCGCCGGGAGCCGCATGGTGGCTCGCCGGTTCCGGCTCGGCATCTCGCCGGCCACGGTGCGCAACACCATGAGCGACCTGGAGGAGAAGGGATACCTGTACCATCCCCACACCTCCGCCGGCCGCGTGCCCACCGACCTGGCCTACCGCCTGTACGTGGACTCGCTGATGCAGCGGCAGCCGGTGTCGGCCCGCGAGCGGGTGGAGATCCGGCGGCAGCTGGAGAGCGGGGGCGAGGGCGCGGCCATCGAGCACCTGCTGCGCCGCGCCGCCCAGGTGCTGGGGCTGCTCACGCAGGAGCTGGGGATCGCCGTGACCCCGCGGCTCGACGACGCCACGCTGGAGCGGCTGGACCTGGTGCCGCTGCACGAGGCCAAGGTGCTGCTGGTGCTCACGCTGCGCGCCGCCGGGGTGCGCACCATCTACGTGGACGTGCCGGCGGTGATCCCGCCCAGCACGCTGGTGTCGGTGGCGCGCATCCTGAACGAGCGGCTGGGCGGGCTCAAGCTGAAGGAGATCCGCGCCACCCTTCCCGAGCGCGTGCGCGACTCGGCGCCGCCGGAGGACCCCGGCGCCGGCGAGCTGCTGAACGTGTTCGTGCAGGGCGCCGAGGAGCTGTTCCTGAGCCCCGGCACGCCGGACAGCGAGCTGCACCTGGGGCGCGCGTCGGTGCTGGCCGAGCAGCCCGAGTTCAGCAGCGGCGAGCGGCTGCGCGGGCTGATCGAGCTGACCGACCGGCGCGACCTGCTCAAGCAGGTGCTGGGCGCCCGCGGCGGCGAGGGGCTGAACGTGACCATCGGCGTGGAGCACGGCGACCCCGCGCTCAGCGGCTTCACCGTGGTCACGTCGGAGTACCGCTCGGCGGGGCTGAAGGGCGTGATCGGGGTGATCGGCCCCACGCGCATGCCGTACGACCGCGTGATCGCCCTGGTGGAGAGCACGTCGAACCTGATTTCCGAATTCCTGGCCTGACGGCCTGAAACGCACAATGCGCGACTACTACGAGATCCTCGCGGTGGCGAAGGACGCCGACGGCGAGACCATCAAGAAGGCCTACCGCAAGCTCGCCCTGCAGTACCACCCCGACCGCAACGGGGGCGACAAGGAGGCCGAGGAGAAGTTCAAGGAGGCCACCGAGGCCTACGAGGTGCTGCGCGACGCCGACAAGCGCGCGGCCTACGACCGCTACGGCCACGCCGGCGTGAAGCGCGGGCCGGCCACGGGCCCGGGCGGCTTCAACGGCGGCTTCGGCTTCGAAGACGCGCTCAACATCTTCATGCGTGACTTCGGCGGCTTCGGCGGCTTCGAAGACCTGTTCGGCGGCGGCGGGCGCCGGCGCGGCGGGGTGCAGAAGGGGAAGGACCTGCAGGTGCGCCTGCCGATCACCCTGGCCGAGGTGGCCACCGGGGTGCGCAAGACGCTCAAGATCAAGGCGCTGGACCCCTGCGGCACCTGCAAGGGCACCGGCAGCGCCGACAGCGAGGGCCCCATCACCTGCGAGGCGTGCCAGGGCGCGGGGCAGATCCGCCGCGTGCAGCGCAGCGTGTTCGGCCAGTTCGTCTCGGCCACCGTGTGCCCCACCTGCGGCGGCGAGGGGAAGACGATCAAGAACCCGTGCAAGAAGTGCCACGGCGACGGGCGCGAGCGCGCCGACCGCACGGTGGAGATGGAGATCCCCGCGGGCGTGAGCAGCGACAACTACCTGACGCTGCGGGCGATGGGGAACGCCGGCCCGCGCGGCGGCCCCCGCGGCGACGTGGTGGTGATCATCGAAGTGGAGGACGATCCGCGCTTCCTGCGCGACGGCGCCGACCTCGTCTACGAGCTGGGGGTGTCGTTCAGCCAGGCCGCGCTGGGGCAGGAGGTGGACGTCCCCACGGTCTACGGCGACGAGAAGGTGAAGATCCCCGCCGGCGTGCAGAGCGGCGACGTGCTGACGCTGCGCGGGAAGGGGCTGCCGCACCTGGGCAGCCCCGGGCGCGGCGACGAGCACGTGCGCATCCACGTGTGGACGCCCACCGAGCTCTCGCCCGAGCAGCGCGAGCTGTTCCGCAAGCTCTCCGAGGTCGAGGGCCCGGCGCCCACCCGCCGCGGCGGCGGGAAGAACCTGTGGGAGCGCGTGAAGGACGCGTTCGCCGCGTGATCGACCCACAGCGGTGGATGGTGCTGGCCGTCCGCACCCCCCTCCCCGAGCTGGCGGGGCTGGTGGCGGACGGCCTTCTCGCGCTGGGCGGTGCCGCCGTGGAGGAGAAGGACGGCGCGCTGCTGACCTACGTCCCCGCGCCCGACGATGCCGACGCGTTCGCCGCCGAGGCGCGCGAGCGGCTGGCGGAGTGGCTTCCCGACGGGACGGCGCTCGACCTGGAGTGGCGCTGGCAGGAGAACGAAGACTGGGCGGCGGAGTGGAAGCGCGGCCTGGGCCCCCGGCAGGTGACGGAGCGGATCGTGGTGAAGCCCACGTGGACGGAGTGGGACGCCGCCCCCGGCCAGGTGGTGATCGACGTCGATCCGCAGATGGCGTTCGGCACGGGCGAGCACGCGACCACGCGCGGGTGCCTGCGCCTGCTGGACGGCGCCGTCCCGGCCGGCGCGCGCGTGCTGGACGTGGGCTCGGGCTCCGGGATCCTGGCGATCGCCGCGGTGCGCCTGGGCGCGGCCGAAGCGGTGGCGGTGGAGTACGATCCCGACGCCAACATCAACGCCCGCGAGAACTTCGAGCGCAACGGCGTGGACGCCTCGGTGCGCCTGGTGGAGGCGATGGCCGACGACGCGCTGCTGGAAGGGCTGGGGCGCTTCGACCTGGTGCTGGCGAACATCCTCTCCGGGGTGATCCGCCCGCTTCTTCCCGCCATGCGCGCCGCGCTGGGCGGCCTTGCCGAGGGGCGGCTGATCGTCTCCGGCATCCTCCGCACCGAATCGCCCGACGTGATCCGCGACGCCGAGGCCGCCGGCTTCCGCGTCGAGCGGGTGGACGAGGAAGAGGAGTGGTGGAGCGCGCTCCTGCGTCCCGTCGCCTGATCTCTTCTTCGATCCGGATGAAGCGCGCGATCCTCGCCGCCGCCCTCGCGCTGTCGTCCGCCATTGACGCGGCGCACGCGCAGGCGCCGGCCTACCGCCGCGTGCCGGGCGACACGCTGCGCTACCGCGAGGTGACCACGGGGGCGGTGGAGGCGCGCCCCGCCAGCGGCTCCGTCACCATGAAGACGAGCCACGACGCGCGCATTGCCGTCACCTTCGGCGCGGCCGACACGGTGCGGGCTTGGTACGAGGCGCTGGCGGTGTCGATCGACGGGCCGCCGCAGGGCGAGCGCCGGGCGGACGCGTCGGCGCTGCTGGGGCGGCCGTATACGCTGGTGCTGGGCCCGCGTGGCGAGGTGCAGACGCTGGCCGTGCCGCCGATCCCCGAAGCGCTGGGGCAGGTGAGCGACCTGGCCGCGCAGTTCACCGACTTCTTCCCCCGCCTTCCCGCCGTCCCTCTGGCGCCCGGCGCCACCTGGGCCGACACGGTGCGCCACCAGGCCACCAATGACGCCGGACGCACGGTGGTCGCCCGGCGCATCGGCAGCTACCGCGTGCGGGGCGACAGCACGGTGGGCGGTGAGCGGGTGGTGGTGGTGGACCTGCACACCGACAGCGAGATCCTGTCCGGCAGCAGCACCCCGGCGGCACCCGGCACGGCGAGCATGCAGAGCGCGCTGCAAGGCGAGGAGACCGGGGCCTTCTGGTTCGCGCCCGGGACGGGGCGGCTGGTAGGGCGGCGGCGGAGCGGGAAGCTGGGCGGCACCATCACCGTCAGCGGCGGGGGACGGCAGGTCGTGATCCCGCAGACGTTCACCTACGAGAGCCGGATCGAGTTGCTCCGCTGACCATGGCGGCGCGAGTGATGCAGCGATTCCCCGCGCGCGGGCCACTCACAACCACGACCGCATCGAGCTGGTGGAAACGACGTGACCGCGCCCGGCGGAGCTTGTGGAGCTTCGCCGGGCGCTTCTGCTTCGACATCGATCCGGTCACTCACGCGATGTCTGCTCAATCGGAGTTCCACCCAGTCTCCGAAGCACCGGGGACGGATCGACGGACGTGGCGCGATGGCTCGACCTCTCCCCGTTGGATTGCCCGTGCTTCGCGCAGGCTCTCGATCAGAAGCGTTCCAAAGTTGTCTTCGGTTGCAGTGATCGGGTCTAGTGAGCTCATATCATCCGTATCATCGAGAGGCTTACGCCAGCTGGATAGCGCGGCGAGCTTGTGGAGTTTCGCCTGGCACTTCAGTTTGGCGCCAGCAGCTTCTGTTCGATACCCCTCTCCCGGCGAGACCCGATGGACAACTGCATCTTCTGCAAGATCATCCGTGGCGAGATCCCTTCGCAGCCCGTGGCGCAGGGCGACGACTGGATCGCGATCCGCGACATCAACCCCGCCGCGCCGGTGCACGTGCTGGTGATCCCCCGCCGCCACGTGGAATCGATCGACGCGCTGGAGGACGGTGACGGGCCGCTGGCCGGCACCCTGCTGCTGGCCGCGCGCGACGTGGCGCGGCAGGAGGGGGTGGCACAGAGCGGCTATCGCACGGTGGTGAACACCGGCGCGCACGGCGGGCAGTCGGTGGCCCACCTGCACATCCACGTCATCGGCGGCAAGCAGTTGTTCGGCCACGGCACGGGGTGATACCAGATCCTGAAGAAGAGTGGTTTCACACGGAGTCAACGGAGTTAACGGAGAACTTCATTTCCGTTGACTCCGCTGACTCCGCTGACTCCGTTAACTCCGCGTGAAACAAGCCTCCCAGACTGCGGGAGGCTTCAACTGCCGGAAGACGTACGAGGCCCCGCGAACCAACCCGGTCGCGGGGCCTCGTCGCCATTCCTAGAGCCCGGCCAGGATCTCGGCCTTCTTCGCCTCGAACTCCTCGGTGGTGATCAGCCCCGCGTCGAACATGCGCTTCAACTCCGCGAGGCGGTCCACCGCGCCGGTCCCCGTCGTTTCGGCGGTGCCGGAGGATGGCGGCGGCGCGGTGGAGGGCGCTCGATGTGGCAGCGCGTCGACCCACTCCTTCGCCTCCTTCAGCCCCATCCCCGTCACATCGCGCACGATCTTGATGGCGTGGATCTTCTGCTCCTGCGCCAGCAGCTCCCTCGCCCGCGCCTCCACCTCCACGCCCACGTCCGCCGGGGGTGCGTGCCGCGCCGCCGCGGCGTTCGCGCCCGCCGCGCCGCGGCCGGCACCGAGGAGACGCGGCCGATTGGGAACGCCGGCCTGCGAGGCTCGGCGGGCGGCGAGCAGCGAGAGGAGGACCATGATCCCCATGAAGTACATCAGCGCGAGTCCCCCGACGGCGGCGAGCGTCCGCTCGTGCTCGGTGCCGTCCGCCGCCACGCAGTAGAACGCCACCCCCCTCTCCACGCTGCTCTCGCCGGGCGCGCTGTACGAGGAGCTGAAGGTCCGCGGCGTCGGGGTGGTGCCGGACGGGCACGCGATCCACGCCGCCCAGCGCAGGGTGGACGGGAAGATGGTCGCGCCGGGGCCCGCCAGCATGATCCCCACGAACGCGGCCACGCCCGCCCTCAGCAGTATCACGCCGCGCGACATCGGGTGTCTCTCCGGGTGGGTGGATGAAGAAGGTGGAGCGGCGCCGGAAAGGTGGCGCGAGGGACGAACGGCGGGGGGGCGAGCGTCAGCCCTGCCGGGCGGGCGGATCGGCCGCGACGGCCGCATCCGCGCCGACGCCCGCGCCGGGCGATGCGTCCCCCGGCGTGTCACCCTCGTCGGTGTCCACGGCGGGAAGGGCCAGGGTGAAGGTGCTGCCGCGGCCGGGCGCGCTCTCCAGCGTGAGCCGCCCGCCCAGCAGCTCGGCCAGGCGCCGGGCCACCGACAGGCCCAGCCCGGTGCCGCCCACCTCGCGCCGGCTGTGCTGCTCCACCTGCCAGAAGGGGTCGAACACGTGGGCGTGGTGCTCCGACGCGATCCCGATCCCCGTGTCGACCACGCGCAGCATGTGGTGCGTGCCGTCGCGCACCCCCTCCACGCGCACCTCGCCGTCGTCGGTGAACTTCACCGCGTTGCTCACCAGGTTGCGCAGGATCTGCTGCACCTTGTCGGGGTCGGTCTCCACGATCGCCGCCTCGTGGGGCATCTTCACCTCGAAGCCCAGCCCCTTCTGCAGCGCCAGCGGGCGGAGGAGCGCGGCCGCCTGGCGCACCACGTCGCGCAGGTCCACCCGGCGGGTGCGCACCGTCTCGGTCCCCGCCTCCATCCGCGAGAAGGCCAGGATCTCGTCGATGATCCCCTCCAGGTGCCGCGCGCACTCCTTGATGCGTGACAGGTGCGCGCGCTGGCGGTCGGTGACCTCGCCGCCGATCCCCTCCTGCAGCAGGTCGGCGTAGCCGAGGACGGCGTTCAGCGGGGTGCGCAGCTCGTGGCTCATCACCGCCAGGAACTCGCTCTTGGCGCGGCTGGCCTCCTGCGCGGCCGCGAACAGGCGCGCGTTGCTGATGCTGAGCGCCGCGCGCTGCGCGAAGTCTTCGGCGGTCGCCAGGTCGTTTCGGCTGTACGGCCGGTTGGCGCACACCAGGGTGATGGCGCCCAGGCTTTCGGCGCGCGACAGCAGCGGCACCGCGATCACCGAGCGCACCCCCAGCGCGCGCAGCAGCGCCGCGTGCTCGGGGCCGGTGGTGACCGTGCCCAGCCACGCGTCGTCGGCGCGGGGCACGTAGAGCGGCTTTCCCGTGCGCATGGCCTGCGTGGCGGGCGCGCCGTCGTTGGGGCGCAGCGGGAACTCTTCGCGCAGCAGCGCCAGCAACGGGCCGCGGTCGGGGTCGGCGTGCGCGGCGGCGATGCGGGCCATGCGGCCGTCCTCTTCGCGCACGTCGATCACGCACCAGTCGGCCAGCTCGGGCACGGCGAGCTGCGCCAGGGTGGCCAGGGTGGCGTGGTAGTCGAGGCTGGCGGAAAGGACGGCGCTGACGTTGGAGAGGAAGCGGGCGCGGCGGGCCTCGGCCTCGGCGTGGAGGCGGGCGGCCTGGTCGGCCTCGCCCCGGCGGCGCTGCTCCTCGGCCAGGCGCCGGTCGGTCACGTCGCGCAGCGACAGCAGGAAGGCGGGCTCGCCCTCCCACTCGGTCTCCACGGCGCGCAGCTCGGCCGCGGCGGTGTGGCCGCCGCGGCGCACCACGTCGATCTCGGTGGTCTCGCCGGCCAGGGTGGGAAAGCCGAACTCCTGCCCCTGCAGCTCCTCGGCGCTGCGGCCGAAGAGCTCCACCGCGGCGGGGTTGGCGAAGCGCACGAGGCCGTCCCGGCCCACGATCACGATGCCGTCGGCCAGCCGGTCGATGATGGTCTTGAGCCGCTCTTCGGAGCGTGGCGCCCTCTCCACGGGGCGCGGTCCCGCCGGGGTCATCACTCGTCGCGCTCTTGGTCTCCCCCCTCGGCGTGCGCGACCAGGTCGCCCGAGAGAAAGGTCGGGTTCCCGGACAGCACGCCGCTCACGTCGCGGAAGGGACCCAGGATGTGCATCCCCTCGCCGTCGATCGTGTACTCGCGGATGTCGTGGTCGTGTGCCGATCCACGCATCTTCAATACCGTAACTCCGCGCCGCATGGCGCCGTAGCTCTCCACGTAGCGCAGCAGGATGATGGTGTCGGTGAGGGTGCTGATGTGCTTCTCGGTCACCGAGGTGCCCCCCATCAGCGAGGGGGTGGTGCTGGTGAACAGCCCCGCCGTCTCCTTCAGCTTCAGGAAGGAGGTGAGCGAGATCACGAACTCGCGGAACGAGCGCATGCTGGTCACCCGCTCGAGCGCCGAGAGCGAGTCGACCGCCACCCGGTTGGGCTTGAACTCTTCGATGGTGTCGCGCATCAGCACCAGGTGGTCTTCCATCGCCATCGCGTGCGGGTAGCTGTTCACCACCTTCAGCTTCCCGTCCTTCTCCATGCGCTCGAAGTCGTACCCCCAGGCCGCGGCGTTGCGGTAGAGCTGGTCGCGGCTCTCCTCGAAGGCGAAGAGGAGCGAGCGCTCGCCGGCCTCGAAGCCGGCGGCCATGAACTGCGTGACCATCAGCGTCTTCCCCGTGCCGGTGGCCCCCGACAGCAGGATGATCGAGTCGCGGAAGAAGCCGCCGCCGCACATGGCGTCCATGTCGGCGTTGCCGGTGGCGAGCCGCACCGTGGACGAGGTCTGCGTGAGCGTGATCCCCGACAGCGGCAGCACGATGATGCCGGCGTCGGTGATGGTGAACGGCCACTCGCCGCGCTGGTGCCGCGCGCCGCGCATCTTGAGCAGCTCCAGCGTGCGGCGGCGGCGCTCGTCCACCAGCAGGTTGCGCAGGATGATCACGTTGTCGGCCACGAACTCTTCCACCCCGTAGCGGCTCACCTCGCCGTACTCCTCGGTGCGCTCGGCGGTGAACACCAGGGTGGCCCCCATCCGCTTGAGGTGCGCGGTGATGCGGTACAGCTCGCCGCGCAGCAGCGCGTGGTCGCGGAACTGCACGAACAGGGCGTTCAGAGAGTCGATGGACACGCGCTTCGCTCCCGTCTTCCGCACCGCGTGCTCGACGCGCGACAGGAGGGCGCCCAGGTCGAACTCGCCCACCACGGTGGTGGGCTGGTCGGCGTTGGGCGACGCGTCCACGAAG
>DASWMA010000198.1:0-6542 GCA_036399995.1 Longimicrobium sp.
GGTGGTGATGCCCGGGGCGGACGTGACCGTAGCCGCCGAGGTGGCCGAGCGCCTGCGCGCCGCCGTGGAGGGCGTGGAGTGGAGCGATCTGGATTCCGCGCTCCGCGTGACGGTGAGCGTGGGCGCCACGCAGTGGATGCCCGGTGACGACGACTTCGCCGACGTGGCCCGCCGGGCCGACGAGTCGCTCTACCGCGCCAAGGAGCGCGGCCGCAACCGCATCGAGCTGGCCGGCGCCGCCTGATCTTTTCTTCGAGCCGCACAATCCACCCGGTTCGGCCCCGCGCGACCCCTCCAGCTTTCTCCAACCGCTCTTCCGCATCAGGTGATGGCAGCCCAGCCGGATCTCACCTCGCCCGAGGAGCTGGCCTGCGCCCTGGGTCTGGCGCCGGGCGCCGTGCGGTCGGTGCGGATCGAGTCGGCCGCGGGCACCCGGCAGTGGTCGCTCACGTTTCTGCACCTGACCTACGCCGATCCCGCCGCGGCTGACCTGCCGGAGCGTCTCGTGCTGAAGCGCGCGGTGCCGGCGGCGGACGGTGCGCCGCCGCCTCCCGCGCACGAGGCGGACTTCTACGCGCGCGCCGCCCCCACGCTGCCGTCTCCGCCCGTTCCTCGCTGTGTGGGCGTCGCCCAGCCGTCGGCCGACGGCGCGGGGTACATCCTGGTCGAAGACCTGCGCGCGACACACCGCAGCGTCCCGGGAACGTTCCCGCCGGACGCGGACGGGGCCGCGGCGGCGGTCGATGCGCTCGCGCGGATCCACGCCGCGCGCTGGGAGGCCGCCGACGCGGCGGCCTGGCCCGGCGGCCTTCACACCGAAGCGTCGCTGCGTGAGATGGTCGCCGGGATCGCGGCTCATCTCCCGGCTTTCCTGGATGCGGCCGGGAGCGGGCTCTCCGCGGGAGACCGGGCGCTGTACGAACGCGTCTTCTCTTCGCCGCTGCGGCCGTGGCTGCGGCTGGTGGACGGGCACGCGCTGACGCTGGCGCACGGCGACGCGCACGCCGGCAACTTCCTGTTTCCCCGCGATCCTGCCGGCGACGTCTACCTGATCGACTGGGAGCTGTGGCACGCCGACGTGGGTGCCCGCGACCTGGCGTTCATGATGGCGCTGTACTGGACGCCGGAGCGCCGCGCCGGGCTCGAGCGCCCGCTGGTCCGGCGGTACCTGGAGCGCCTGGAAGCGGTCGGCGTGACGGGCTACGGCTGGGACGAGCTCTGGGCCGACTACCGCCGCTGCGCGGTGCGCAACCTGACCGTGCCGATCCTCTTCTGGCGGCGCGGGATGCCGGAGGAGATGTGGCGGGAGCGCCTCGCCTGCGCCGTCGCCGCCTGCCGCGATCTGGACGCCGACGAGCTTCTTTGAGGTGGGGATCGGGAGGCGCTGCCGGGTCACGTCTCTTGCATCGTCGCGGCGAATCCCTGTCGGAGCGGGACCGGCCCGCGGACGTAGATCTCATATTCCCCGGGAGCGTGGAGAATGCCGGATCTGTCGGTAGTGGCCCGCTCCGCCGCGCTCGGCGCGGTGGCGGGGATGCGCAGCCTGGCGGCGCCCGCCGCCCTCAGCCGCCACCTGGCGACCGATCCCACGGTCCCGCACGGTGTGCTCAACGACCTGCTCTCGCGCCCCGCCGCGCCGCGGGTGCTGACGATCGCCTCCGCCGCCGAGCACGTCGCCGACAAGCTCTCGTTCATCCCGCCCCGCACCGATCCGGCTCCGCTCGCCGGGCGCATCGCCGCCGGTGCGGTGTGCGGCTGGGTGATTTCCCGCCGCGCCGGCGAGCCCCCGCTCCCCGGCGCGATCACCGGCGCCGTGGCCGCCGCGGCCGCCACCTTCGCAGCCTTTCACCTGCGCCGGGCGCTCACCTCCGGCGTGGGTCTTCCCGATCTCGCTGTGGCCATCGTCGAGGACGTGGCGGCCGTGGCGCTCGCGGAGCTCGCGCTCAAGGGGTAAACGCGGGGCCGTGTTCCGGTTGGTTCGACCGGCTGCGGGCTGGTTGCTCACCGCGCTGCCGGTGCGAGAACGAATCTCTCCTCTCGCGTCCAGCTCATCATCCGGTCGTGTGATACCAGATCCGGCAAAAGACTTGTTGTTGTATCACACAGAGGCACAGAGACACAGAGAACTGCCCGCTTTTCTCTGTGTCTCTGTGCCTCTGTGTGACATCCAGCGATCCTGGATTCAACAACCGTTCATGCGGATTCGGTGCGAGGCATTCTTCCCCAGCCGCTTGCGATATGACCGTTCGGTCGCCGCTGCTCCGCGGCAGTTCGTCGCCCTGGCGAGTGCCATGGTGCCGTGACATTTCGTCTCCCAGCACCCTGTCTTAGCTTGTCGGCGCCGGGCGATGAACAACGTCGCCACTTCTGCCCCGGCTGGCCCAGCATCTTCGAATCCCCCGGTACGCCCTCCACCCGTCTTCATCCGACAAGGCTTCGTCCCCTCATGTGGTTCCGACGGAAACCGCCCACGCACGAATTGCCGGAGGGGCTGCGCTACCGTGCGTTTCTCAGCTACCGGTCGCGCGACCGCAAACAGGCGGAATGGCTTCACCGGAAGCTGGAATCCTTTCGCATCCCGCGCGCGCTGGTGGGGCGCCAGACCACGCGCGGGGTCGTACCCCCTCGCCTGGGCCCGATCTTCCGCGATCGCGACGACCTGAGGTCCGCGGCAGACCTCGAAACCATCATCGCCGAGAACCTCGGAAGGTCCGAACAGCTCGTGGTGCTCTGCTCGCCCGCTGCCGTCGAGCCGGAGGCCTGGGTGGGGCGTGAGATCGAGATCTTCCGCGAAAGACGGCCCGGTGCCGAGGTCCACGCCATCATCGGGGCCGGGGAGCCGCCCGCGTGCTTTCCCGGCCAGCTGATTACGATCGGCGACGATGGAGACCCGCAGGAACCGCTCGCGGCCGACCTTCGGCCGCCGAAGCTCGGCGGCGACGGAAGGTCGAGAGCGGTGGTCAAGCTCGCAGCCGGGCTCCTCGGTCTCGACTTCGACGATCTCTGGCGGCGGCGGAGGAGGAGATTGATCCGGATCTGGCTCGCCGCAACCGCCGCGGTGGTGCTTCCGGCGAGCGCCTATGCGGGGTGGCTGGCATACAGCCGCACCGGCGCGTTCCAGGCCGCCCGCATGACCGAGCGGGCGCCACTGATCCAGGTGAGCGGGAACGACGGGAGCAACGGGGCCGCCGCATGGGCCGAAGCGCTCGCGCTGGTCGGCCGCGGAGAGGAAGCCAGGCGGTTCGCGGGCGGGCAGTTCGACGCGGAGACTCGCGCGGCGGCGTTCGCGGCCGTGGGAAAGCGACTCGCGCAGCGGCACGACTCTGCGGGAGCCGGACAGGCGTTCGAGGGAGCCATCGCCGCGGTGCGCCAGGCACGGGAGGACCAGCGGCTGAAGGCGTATTGCGGCATCGTCGAAGCCGTGAACGCATGGGCGGCCAGCGGTGGATCGAGAGGAGCCGTTCCGGTGCTTCAGCGTGTGCGCGGCGATCTTCCCCCGGAGTTGAGAGGGAGCGATTTCTGCGCGATCGCGATCGTACTCGCACGGGCGTTCCGGGCCGCGGGCCGCCGTGACCTCGCCGAACGAACCCTGTTGTCCGCCCGGCCACACGACCAGCCGTCGAGTCTGGCGGTCGCCAGGGAGTTCGCCGCGGTGGGCGACCGTCGTTCGGCGAGAAGGCTCCTGGACCAGGGGGCACACACGCCGTCCAGGGAGTACACGCGCGACTTCGCCACGAGCGTCCGGCTCGACATCGCGAGCGGATATTTCGCGGTCGGCGACAACGCCAGGGGGAGGGAGTGGGCCGACTCGGCCATGGTCTTCGCGCGGGGAATGCGAGGCAGATCGACCGGCGACGAGGGCAGGGAACACATCCAGTACTTCTCGTCGTATGGCGAAACGTTCGCCGAGCGTCTCGTCGAGCTCGGACGGGCGGAAGCGATCGGCGAGTTCGTTCGCAGGGAAGGCTCTCCCGTCACTCGCGTCAACATGCTGGGGCGCGCCGCGAAGGCGCTCGCGCACCGGAACGCCGCCGAATCACGCCGGCTGCGCGACCTCGCCGTCCGCGAGGCGGAAGCGATCCAGGATTCGACGCTGCGGGCCGAGGCGCTGGTCCGTCTCTCAGACTACATCGACGACCCCTCGCTCAAGCTGCGTCTCGCCAACGGAGCGCTGGCCGCGCCGCGCGGATCGTGGAAACCTTCGGGGTGGGAGACCGATGTCGCTCTCGCCCGGACCAGACGGCTCACCGAGATTTCGAAGGTGCTGAGCGACGCGGGGCAACGCGGCCGCGCGGCCCAGATCGCGGCGGAAGCGGATCAGGCCTCGCGGGAGGCGTTGGCAGACCCGTCGCCGTACCTTCCCGACCTGGCGGATGCGCTCAGCCGCGCCGGCCGGTTTCACACGGCGAGGATCGCCGCGGAACGTGCGGTGGACGGTGACCACCGGCTGCTGGGGTATGCCGCGATCCTTCGAGAGCTCGGGCGACGCGACGATCCCGTGGTCGCGCGTCTGCTCGAAGGCGAGCGCTGAACCTCGCGGGCTTCCCGATCTCCCCGTCGCGCCGGCCGAAGACCCGGCCGCGGTGCTGCCCGCCGAGCCCGCGCTGCCGACCGCCGTCCATCCCGTCATCCCGCCACGAGAGCCACGACGGCGGCGGGCGTTCATCCCGCCATTGCAAACGCCTGTACCGCACCCGGTCTCGAACGGCTCCACGGCGAGCGCAGGCTCGAGCCGTACCTCGCCGCGCACCACGGCGTGATCCCTCGGCCAGACGCGGTACGGAACGGCAGCCGCCGGACGGTTCCGGGCGGCTGCCGTGGCGTTCGTCCTCCGCGGCTCGGGCTACGGCGTGCGCGGCAGCCGCTGTCCACTCACGACCATCGCGACCACCCTGCCGTCGCGGCCGCGCTCGAACGACACCTCGCCATTGCCGACCACGTCGCGAAACTCGTCCCTGCCCGTGGGGACCAGCTCCGCCTTCTGCCCACCCGCGATCGCGAAGAACAGCATCCCGTTCTCCCGGCTCACCAGGAGCTCGATCGGCGTGTTGGGAAGCGTGTACCGGCCCGCGTAGTCGCCAAGCGCGTCCGGCGTGATGGCGACCGCGACGACCTCCTGCGCCGCCGCGTCGGGCCAGCCGTACTCGCGCGCGATGGCGGCCATGATCTCCGAGACCAGCACGGCTCCCTCGTCGCTGTTGGCCATCACCACCGCGCCCTCGCCGCGGCGCACGTAGCCCACGAACTGGCCGCGGAACCCCGCGTTCGCTCCGGAGTGCCGGATCACCAGCGAATCTCCCGCGCCACGCACCCCCATCCCCAGCCCCCATCCGCCCAGCCCGGGCGTGAGCATCGCCTCGGCCGTCTCGCGACGCAGGAGCGGATCCCGTCCTCCTGCGGCCGAGCGCTGCACGCCCATGATCCAGCGGGCCAAGTCCGACGGCGTGGTCCACAGCCCCGCGGCGGCCATCTCGGGATAGGTGTGATACCGTCCTTCGAGCGGCGTCCCGTCGGACCCGTAGCCGGTGGCCGCGTGCGTGGCGAGCGACGCCGGGAGCGGCTGCTGGTAGGTGCTCGCCCGCATCCCCATCGGCTCCAGCACCCGCCGGCGCATCAGCTCGGGGAAAGGGGTGCCGGTCACGTCGGCCATCAGCAGCTGCATCACCGTCATCCCGCCGCCCGAGTACCGCCACTTCGAGCCGGGCACCAGGTCCACGCGCACGGCGGCGGTGTTCGCCGGCGGGGCTCCGTCCAGCACCTGCACGGTGGTGGGCAAAGGCTCGCCGGCCGCATAGCCGGGGAAGCCGTGCACGGTGAGGCCGGCGGTGTGGGTCAGCAGCCGGCGCAGCGTGACCGGCTCCGTGGCGGTGAGGTCGCTGGCCGGCACCTTCCACGAGGTGAGCTTCGCGTTCACGTCCTGGTCCAGCTCCAGCCTCCCATCCTGCACCAGCAGGAGCGCCGCCGTGGCCGCGACCGGCTTGCTCATGGACGCGGCCTGGAAGAGCGTGGCGGGCGTGGCGGCCCGGTTCGATTCCACGTCGGCCATCCCGTATGCCCGTGCCCAGGCGATGCGCCCCCCGTGGATCACGGCCACGCTCACCGCCGGCACGCCGTAGTGCCGCATCCGCGCTTCGATGGTCGCCGGCGTGTAGCTGCGCCCGCGCACGCGCACGGAGGGCAGCAGGTCCTGCTCCACGCGCGCGATCCGCGCCGCCTCGTCTGCCCCGTGGGTGCAGGCAGCCGCGGGTGCGAGTGTGGCGAACAACACGGTCAGCAGGCGCGACCGGCGCTTGGCAGTCATGCGTCGAGATGGGGATCAGGGAGGAGCAGGGCAGGGGGCGGAAGGGACTGGTCTCATCGCCCGTACGGCCGTTCCGGCGAGCGGGTTTCGTACCACGGTGCCAGCCGGCCGTCGTTCCTGGCGTGCCGGACGGCCGGGTCTCCGTGGCCTGCGCGGAAGCACATCGGCAGCCGCGGATCGATCTCCTCGGCTGCCGATTCGTTCGCTTCTTCGCTGCGTGTGGGGGCGCGTGATCGTCTCG
>DASWMA010000199.1:0-7356 GCA_036399995.1 Longimicrobium sp.
CTGCGCGGCCGCGCCGGCCGCCAGGGCGACCCCGGCGCGAGCCAGTTCTTCCTGTCGCTCGAAGACGACCTGATGCGCCTCTTCGGCTCCGACCGCATCGCCGGGATCATGGACCGGCTGGGCGCGCAGGAGGGCGAGGTGATCACCCACCCGTGGATCACCAACTCGATCTCGGGCGCGCAGAAGCGGGTGGAGCTGCAGAACTTCGACTCGCGCAAGCGGCTGCTGGACTACGACGACGTGATGAACCAGCAGCGCGAGGTGATCTACGACCTGCGCACCTTCGCGCTGGAGGGCGGGGGCGAGCTGGTGGGCGAGGTGTGGGAGATGATCGAGCGCTCGCTGCCGCCGCTGGTGGAGGAGTACACCGACGGCCCGCACGCCGAGGAGTGGGACCTGGCCGGGCTGCGCCAGCGGCTGATGCTGGACTACTTCGTGAGCGCCGACCGCTTCCCCACCCCCGACGGCGGGAGCAACGCCTTCGACACGCGCGACGAGGTGCGGGAGTACGTGCTGGAGCTGGCGCGCGAGGCGTACCACCGCAAGCTCGACCAGTTCGGCGACGCGGCCGACGCGGTGCTGCGCTTCATCGTGCTCTCCACCATCGACGAGAAGTGGAAGGACCACCTCTACGACCTCGACCACCTGAAGGCGTCGATCGGGTTCCGCGGGTGGGGGCAGAAGGACCCGCTGGTGGAGTACAAGGCCGAGGCGTACGACATGTTCGAGGCGCTGATGCGCGACCTGTACGGCTCGGTGTCCCGCTTCGTGTTCCGCGCCCAGATCGCCGCGCCCGAGCCGCCGCCGCCGCTGTTCATGGGCACCCCCATGCGCGGCGACGAGCCGGTGGACGCGCACTACGGCGAGGAGGAGACGCCGGCGCCCGCCCCCGAGCCGGCGAAGCCCGCGGGGAAGCCGCGCAGCTCGCTGGGGATCAACCCCTACGCGGCGGTGCCGCCCTCGCAGCGGCAGCTGCGCACCAACCGGGAGGCCGAGGGCGCGGCCAAGCCCGCCGCCGCGCAGGCCGCGGTGGGCCGCAACGACCCCTGCCCCTGCGGCAGCGGGAAGAAGTACAAGAACTGCCACGGCCGCAACGGCTGATCCGGCCGGTTCGTTTCACACGAGGGGCGGCGTGCCATCGGGCGCGCCGCCCCTCGCGTCGTTCCCGGCGTAGACCGTCGGCGGTCGCTCGGCCGCCAACGCCGCAAACCGCGAACTGCGGGAGGATCAGGGGTGTCGGTCCGTGCCTCCACATCCAGCCGGGCCGCAGCGTTCAGGACGTCCATGCGCACCGGCGAGCGGGTGCATGACCGCTTCCGGTGAAGCGTAGAGTGACCCAGCAGGGGGCGGCACGGGGCCGCGGGAGAGAGGAAGCGGTTACCCGACGACGCTGTTGCGGATGTGGCGGCCCCCGACGGCAGCCGGGAGGCGAGGGCATCGTTCAGCGAGCGGAGGCCGGGGGAGAGTGTTCTTTACAAACAGTGGCTACTTTCGTATTTTGTTCGGGTAAAGGGAACGGAGTGAATGGGCAGGCTCACCCCAGCCGGTACGCGCACCAGCCATGTTCTACACCATCAAGAAGTGGGCGCCCGCCGACCGCCCGCGTGAACGGGTGCGCACCCTGGGGGTGCGCGCGCTTGCCACCCGCGAGCTTCTGGCGCTGCTGATCGAAACGGGGCGACAGGAGCGCGACGGCGTTCCGGCGCGCACCGCGGTGGAGCTGGCGGGCGACCTGCTGGCCGCCTTCGCCACCGAAGACGGCGACGATACCCTGCGCCGCCTGATGCACACGCCGGTGGGGGCCATCGCGGGGCGGGTGCCGGGGATCGGGCCGGCGAAGGCCACGCGCATCCTGGCGGCGCTCGAGCTGGGCCGCCGCGCCGCCGAAGAGGCGCGCCCCGAGCGCACCCGCATCCTCACCGCGCGCGACGTGTACGAGCGGATGCGCTTCCGCATGCGCGACCTGGACCACGAAGAGTTCCACCTTCTGCTGCTGAACGTGCAGCAGGAGGTGATCCGCGAGGTGCTGGTGAGCAGCGGCACGCTCGACGCCTCGCTGGTGCACGCGCGCGACGTGTTCAAGCACGCGCTGCACGAGTCGGCCAGCCAGGTGGTGGTGGTGCACAACCACCCCAGCGGCGAGCCCACCCCCTCGCCCCAGGACCGCCAGATCACCTACCAGCTGGTGTCGGCGGGCGACCTGCTGGGGATTCCCATCTCCGACCACGTGATCATCGGCGAGGGGCGGTACTACTCGTTCAAGGAGCGCCACGAGCTGCGCACCGGGCTGTCGCGGCAGCCGCTGCTGGCGGTGGCGTAGCCGCCGCCGGCGGCGCCGTGCGGCCGGCGAGGGCGGGATTTGGGGGGGGGCGGCGCGCGAGGGACGTGACCGCCGCCCTGCTTGTGTTTACATTGGAGGAATGAGCCCAGCTTTCGCCCCCTTCGCCGCGCTTTCGCCGTTCCGCCCGTCCATGCCGGGCGGGTGGCCGTTCGTGCGCGCCGTCCACCCGCAGGTGCGCTGATGGCCACCCACGCCCCCACCGTGCTGGAGAACGACGCGCTCGAGCACGCGCGCGCCATCCTCCCCCCGCAGCTCTTCGACGCGATCGAGCCGTATGCCGAGCGCGTGGACCTGGAGCTGGTGACGCGCGCCTTCGAATTCAGCAGCGTGGCGCACGCCGGGCAGAAGCGGCGCTCGGGCGAAGACTACGTGACGCACTGCGTGGAGGTGGCCGCCATCCTGGGCGAGCTGCACCTCGATTCGGTGACGGTGGCCAGCGCGCTGATCCACGACGTGGTGGAAGACACCTCGGCCACCCTCGAGGACGTGCGCGACGCCTTCGGCGACGAGGTGGCCACGGTGGTGGACGGGCTCACCAAGCTGGCCAAGGTGCAGTTCCGCACCAGCACCGAGCAGCAGGTGGAGAACTTCCGCAAGCTGCTGCTGTCGATGGCGCAGGACGCCCGGGTGATCCTGGTGAAGCTGGCCGACCGGCTGCACAACATGCGCACCCTCGACTACCTGGGCGAAGAGAAGCGGCGGCGGATCGCGCTGGAGACGCGCGAGATCTACGCGCCGCTGGCCCACCGGCTGGGCGTGGCCACCATCAAGTGGGAGCTGGAAGACCTCTGCTTCAAGTTCCTGGAGCCCGACGCCTACCGCGACCTGGCCAAGAAGGTCAGCGAGAAGCGGCGCGAGCGCGAGGAGCTGGTGGAGCAGATGCGCGAGCCGCTGCACGACGAGCTGCGCGACGCGGGGATCGACGCCGAGGTCACGGGGCGGCCCAAGCACCTGTGGAGCATCTACCGCAAGATGGTGCGGCGCGCGAAGGGGTACGAGGAGATCTACGACCTGATGGCGATGCGGGTGATCGTGGAGACGGTCACCGACTGCTACCACGCCCTGGGGGTGATCCACAATCGCTGGACGCCGCTGACCGAGCGGTTCCACGACTACGTCGCCACCCCCAAGAGCAACATGTACCGGTCGCTGCACACCACCATCTTCGGCCCCGGCGGGCGGCTGTACGAGATCCAGATCCGCACGCGCGAGATGCACCGCACGGCGGAGTACGGCATCGCGGCGCACTGGAAGTACAAGGAGGGGCGGGCCAGCGACGACGTGGACGAGACGCTGACCTGGTTCCGGCAGGTGCTGGAGTGGCAGCAGGAGACGAAGGAGCCGGAGGAGTTCATGGAATTCCTCCGCATCGACCTGTTCCAGGACGAGATCTTCGTGTTCACCCCCATGGGCGACGTGAAGCAGCTCCCCAAGGGGGCCACGCCCATCGACTTCGCCTTCGCGGTGCACACCGAGGTGGGGCTGCACTGCGTGGGCGCGCGGGTGAACGGCCGGATCGCCCCGATCACGCGCGAGCTGGCCAACGGCGATACCGTCGAGATCCTGACCGACCCGCGGCAGCGCCCCTCGCGTGACTGGCTGGCCTTCGTGAAGACGGCGCGGGCGCGCAACAAGATCCGGCAGTGGATCAAGGACGAGGAGTTCGGCAGCTCGGTGGAGCTGGGGCGCGAGTTCATCGAGCGCGAGATCAAGAAGGCGCGCCGCGAGAAGGTGAGCGACGAGCGCTTCGACGAGGCCGCGCGCAAGCTGAACCTCCCCGACGCGGCGCACCTGTTCGCCGCGCTGGGCCGCGGCGACCTGGGCCCCGGCGCGGTGATGCGCGAGCTGTGGCCCGAGACGGTCGAGCAGGCCAGGGCGCCCAGCGCGTTCGAGCGGCTGGTGAACCGGGTGCGCGGCGAGCCGCCGGCGGTGAAGATCCAGGGGATGAGCAACCTGATGGTGCGCTACTCCCAGTGCTGCCAGCCGGTGCCGGGCGACAAGGTGATCGGCTACATCACCCGCGGCCGGGGGATCAGCATCCACCGCATCGACTGCCCCAACATCCTGCAGCTGCGCGACCACCCCGAGCGCCGGGTGGACATCCAGTGGGAGGGCGACGGGAGCGACCGCTTCTTCGTGCGGCTGGTGATGGAGGGCACCGACCGGCGCGGGCTGATGGCCGAGGTGGCCAGCGCCATCTCGGGGACCAACACCAACATCCAGAGCGCCGAGATGAAGGCCGACGAGCGCGGGATGATGGGCGAGTTCGTGGTGGAAGTCGAGAACCTCACCCACCTGAACCGCGTGATCGCCTCGGTCAAGCGGATCAAGGGGGTGGTGAAGGTGGAGCGCCGCGAGCAGGTGGACCCCGACGACGTGGTGGAGGAGGCCTGACGCCGGGCCTTCGCACCGAATCCCGTCCGCTGAACGAGCCTCCGCCCGCGCGGAGGCTTTTTCATCCCCACACCGCGTAGCTCGGCCGGACGGCGGCTTCTACGGACAGGTCTCACGCAGAGCAGCAGAGGAGCAGAGAACCGCGCGTGGTTCTCTGCTCCTCTGCTGCTCTGCGTGAAATGAAGTTCGAGAAGTTCGTCCGGCGTCAGCGCACCCGGAGCGTGACGGGGATGGTGCCGCCGTCGGGGGAGGGCAGCTCCAGCTCGCGGATACGGCCCCAGCGCTGGCGCAGGTAGCCCTTCAGCGCCATCGAGCCCGTCATCACCCGCTCGTCGCGGGGGAGGGCGCGGAGCACGTGGTCGCTCACCAGCAGCACCAGCTTGGCGCGGGGGCGGGTGATGGCCACGTTGAAGCGGTTGGGGTCCAGCAGGAATTCCGCCTCGCGCTCGGCGTATTCGTGGTCGGCCACGGCGTAGGAGACGATGATCATCTCCCGCTCGTTCCCCTGCATCCGCTCCACCGTGTCCACGATGGGAAGCTCGCCATAGGCCCAGCCGGCGCGCACCAGCTCGTGCAGGATGGCGCTGTTCTGCGCGCGGTGCGGGGAGAGGATGGCCAGCCCCTGCTCGCGGAAGCCGTCCGCGGTGTACGCCTCGCCCGTCGCGGGGTTGCGCAGCTCGGCGTGCGCCAGCGTGGCGATGCGCGCCGCCAGCCGCGCCTCGAACGGGTTGCGCGCGGTGGCGGTGTAGCCCGCGTAGGTGGCGAAGACGACCGAGTCTTCCGGCCGCAGGAAGGCTTCGCGCACCACCGCGTCCATCGCGTCGCCCGCGTCGCCCGCGGGGGCGATGGAGAGGCGGCGGGCGGGGTCCACCGACACCAGGCCGGGGTAGAAGACGTGGCGGGGATACGCCACCAGCGGCCCGTTCATCCGCCGGCTCTCGCGCAGCGTCTTTCGGCCGAACTTCTCGGTGAAGTGGGCGAAGGCCGAGCCGAACAGGGTGTTGCCGCCGTCGTAGCTGCCGCGCACGATGGGGGCGAGCTGCCGGTGGTCGCCGCACAGCAGCACGCGGCCGCCGCGGCGGATGGACGAGAGCGCGATCAGACTGTCGGCCACCTTCATCTGGCTGGCCTCGTCGATCACCACCACGTCGAACATGGGAGCGATGGGGACGTCGCTCGCCTCCCCCTCTTCGTCCCCCGCCGCCTTCATCCGCTTCCACAGCGACCACACGGTGGAGCCGACGACGACGGGGAGGCCCGTCTCGTCGGACTCGGCGAGCAGGCCCTCCAGCCGCTCGTCCTTCACCAGCTCCACGCCGGCGCCTTCCAGCTCGCGGTCGGCCTCGGTGCCGCGCGAGGCCAGCTTCACCAGCCGCAGCGGCGATTCGATCCCCGCCGCGGCCAGCTCGCGGGCGATGCGCACCAGCACGTTGGCGATGGCGCGGTGCGTGGCCGCGCTCACCAGGATGCGGAGCGGATGGCCAGCCGACTTCGCGGCCGCGGCAAGACCAAGGAGCGTCCACGCCAGCAGGTACGTCTTCCCCGTGCCCGGCGGGCCCCAGATCACGGTGACCGCGCGCTCGAACGCCGCGCGCCAGGCATCGGCCTGCTCGGCGTTCAGCACCGGGCGCGGCACGGCGGCCACGGTGCGGCGCCACGCGTCGTCCGCGTCGAGGGGCGCGAGGAGCCAGTCGGGGTGGACGGCGCCGCCCAGCAGGCCGCGGACGAAGCGCGCCTCGCCGTGGCCCTCTGCGAGACGTCGGAGGGTGGCGACCACGCGGCGGGTGTTGAAGTCGGCCTCGGCGCGGTCGAGCACGCACTGGCGGTCGAAGTGGAGCACGCCCTCGCGCTCGAGGCGCGCGAAGGAGTAGTCGGAGGCCAGGGTCACGCGCGGCCGCTCGTGGGCCAGATCGTACGAGACCAGCTCCACCATCAGCTTGCGGCGCAGCCACGGCTTGGCGTCGGTCTCGGCCAGCATCTGGCCGTTGTCGTTGGTCAGCACCAGCGCGAACTCGCCGGGGCGGAACTTGGCCTCGCGGCAGTCGGGGTGGAACTCGAAGGTCCACTCGCGGTCGGAGTGCCGCTCCACCGGCTCCAGCCCGGTGATCGCCTCCCACCGCCGCGCCCGGTCGCGCGAGGGAAGCGCGTGCAGCGCGCGGATCGCCAGCGACTCGGCCGCCGCCTCGAGCTCGGTGAAGATGCGCAGCGTCTCCAGCGTAGCATCGCCGATCGGCTCCTGGGAGACGGCGCTTCCCCCGCCGCCGCTCTCCATCCGCAGCCGCGGGGTGCGCGTCTTCAGCGCCTGCTCGCGCACGCCGCGGATCACCGAGTCGATCGCGTGGAGCTTGCTTCGCACCGTCTGGCCGATCACCGCGGCTACGTCGTCGCCGCTCTCGCTGGCGGCACGGTGCGGGCGGCGGCGCCACACGTTGTGGATGCGCTCGAACGCCACCTGCGACGACAGCGGCCAGCCGTAGTCCACCCGCGGGCTCCAGACGTGGCCGCCCTCGCGCGGCTGCAGCGCGGCCGAGACGGCGGCCAGGTCCAGCGCGTAAGGAACGGGGAGCGCGAACAGCTCGGAGACGGCGTCCACCACCACGGTCCCCGGCGCGGCGGCCGCG
>DASWMA010000200.1:0-1659 GCA_036399995.1 Longimicrobium sp.
TCCGCCAGTTCGGCATCTACAGCCAGGTCGGCCAGCTCTACCGGCCCGAGGACGCCAACCAGCTCATGTTCTACAAGGAGGACCAGAAGGGCCAGATCCTCCAGGAAGGGCTGAACGAGCCGGGCGCGATCTGCTCCTGGATCGCGGGGGCCACGTCGTACAGCAGCAACGACGTGCCGATGATCCCGTTCTACATCTACTATTCGATGTTCGGCTTCCAGCGGGTCGGCGACTTCACCTGGGCCGCGGGCGACATGCGCGCGCGCGGCTTCCTGCTCGGCGCCACGGCCGGCCGCACCACGCTGAACGGCGAGGGCCTCCAGCACGAGGACGGCCACAGCCACATCCTCTCCTCGGTGATCCCCAACTGCGTCTCCTACGACCCGACCTACTCCTACGAGGTGGCGGTCATCATCCAGGACGGGCTGCGCCGGATGCTCACCGAGCAGGAGGACGTCTTCTACTACATCACCTTGATGAACGAGAACTACGAGCACCCCGCGATGCCGGAGGGCGCGCAGGAGGGCATCCTCAAGGGGATGTACCTGCTCAGGGCCGCCGAAGGAGCCGGCGGCGGCGAGAATGCGGCGCCGCCGCGCGTGCAGCTCCTGGGCAGCGGCACCATCCTGCGGGAGGTGATCGCGGGCGCCGATCTGCTCCAGGAGTACGGCGTCGCGGCCGACATCTGGAGCTGCCCGAGCTTCACCGAGCTGCGCCGCGAAGGCCTGGACGCGGAGCGCTGGAACATGCTCCACCCCGACCAGCCGCGGCGCAATAGCCACGTCGAACGGTGCTTGGGCGGGCGGGAAGGCCCCGTCCTCGCCGCGACGGACTACATGAAGGCGTTCGCCGACGGGATCCGGCCCTTCGTGCCCGGCCGTTACAAGGTGCTCGGCACGGACGGGTTCGGCCGCTCCGACTACCGGCGCAAGCTGCGCGAGTTCTTCGAGGTGGACCGCCGCTTCGTGGCGCTCGCGGCACTCCAGGCGCTGGCGGAGGACGGCAAGGTCGAGGCTGCCGTCCCCGCGGACGCGATCCGCAAGTTCGGCATCGACCCGGAGAAGCCCAACCCGGCGCACAGCTAGGGGCGGCGCGGGAGGCGGCGGCTCCACCGCGAGCACGAACGGACGACACGGCGGCGACCGCCCGCGGCGCGGCACATCGGCCCGCACTCGCGCAGCGTGACGCCAGAACGCAAGGAGGGAGCGGTGGCGGCATTGGACGTAGCGGCTGCGGGCATGGAGGTCCGGGTCCCTGACATCGGCGACTTCAAGGACGTGCCGGTCATCGAGGTCCACGTGGCCGAGGGCGCGACGATCAACGCCGACGATCCGCTGCTCACGCTCGAGAGCGACAAGGCGACGATGGACGTGCCCGCGCCGCGCCAGGGGACGGTGGAGAAGCTGCTGGTCAAGGTGGGCGACCGGGTCGGCGAGGGCACGCCGATCCTGATGCTGCGCGGCACGGAGGAGGGCGCGATGGCGCAGCCGCCCTCGGTGATCGCGCAGCAGGAGCCTGCGCCGCAACCGAGGCAGGCCGCGCCGCCGCCGGCGCCCCAGCCGGGCTCGCCCGTGGCGCGGGGAGCCGCGCAGGGCGCCCCCGCGGATTTCGCCGGCGTGCACGCAAGCCCCTCCGTGCGCCGGCTGGCGCGCGAACTCG
>DASWMA010000201.1:0-11137 GCA_036399995.1 Longimicrobium sp.
ACGTCCTTCGGGATCTTTGCTCCGGAACGATGCTCCGTCATCCAACAGGGGATGAGGCGGCGCGCCGCTTCGTCGCCGCTCGCCGTTGCCGGCCGCCGCCGTTCGCCGCCGGCCGCCCGCCGTTCGCCGCCGGTTGAAACCGGCGGCTGCAACTTCGGGAAGTCCGCCTTCGCGGACTGCGGCGTCCCCGGTTCGTGCTTCGATCGCCGGCATCGTGCCGCGACCAGTCTCGCGCGGTTCGCGAGGCTTTTCGTCGTCGTTGCCGCGGCTTCAGCCGCCGGTCGACGTCGCCCCTGGAGCGCCGCCACTCGCCACCTCGGCCAGCCCCGCGATCGTGGGGGTGGTGAACAGCGCGCCGACGTCCACGTGCACGCCGCGCCGCCGCATGCTCTCGATCACCCTCATGATGAGCAGCGAGTGCCCGCCGAGCTCGAAGAAGTCGTCGCGGCGGCCCACGCGCTCCACGCCCAGCACCTCGCTCCAGGCCTCGGCCAGCGCCTGCTCGACCTCGCCCACCGGCGCCTCGTAGCCGCGCCGCGCGTATCCTTCACCCTCCGGCGCGGGGAGCGCCGCGCGGTCCAGCTTCCCGTTCGGCGTCAGCGGCAGGGCCTCCAGGCGCACGTAGGCCGCCGGTACCATGTAGTCGGGCAGACGCTCGCTCACGTGCCGCCGCAGCGACTCGGCCTCCGCCCCCGCCGTCTCCTCTCCCACCCAGTAGGCCACCAGGCGCCGGTCGCCGGGGCCCACCTCGCGCGCCACCACCACCGCCTCGCGCACGGCCGGAAGCTCCAGCAGCCGCGCCTCGATCTCGCCGACATCGATGCGGAAGCCGCGCACCTTCACCTGGAAGTCGTTGCGGCCCGCGAACTCGAGCATCCCGTCGGCGCGCCACCGGGCCTGGTCTCCCGTCCGGTACAGCCGCGCCCCCGCCTCGCCGCTCAGCCCATCGGCCACGAAGCGCTGCGCCGTGAGGTCGGGCCGGCCCAGGTAGCCGCGCGCGACCCCGTCGCCGCCCAGGTAGATCTCGCCGACCACCCCCACCGGCACCGGCTCGCCGTCGCGGTCCAGGACGTAGACTCGAGTGTTCGCCATCGGACGGCCGATCGCCGGATCGCCTCTCTCCTCGCTTCGGCACTCGTACAGCGTCGCGCTCACGGTCGTCTCGCTGGGGCCGTACGCGTTGATCAGCCGCCGCCCCGGCGCCCACCGCCGCACGAGCGACGCCCGCACCGCGTCGCCCGCGACCACCATCGTGCGCACCGGTTCCAGCCGCTCGTCGTCGGGCATCGCGTCGAGCACCGCCGGGGGGAGGACCGCGTGGGTGATCCCGTACCGCCTCGCGGTCTGCCCCAGCGTCTCGCCCGTCAGCACGTTCTCCCTGGCCACCAGGTGGAGCGAGGCCCCGTGGGAGAGGGTCCGGAAGATCTCGAACGCACACGCGTCGAAGCTGAGCGAGGCGAACTGCAGGACCCGGGCGTCGGTGCCCAGCCCGAAGCCCGGGAACTCGCAGCAGACCAGGTTGCACAGCCCCCCGTGCGCGGTCATCACGCCCTTGGGCGTGCCCGTGGAGCCCGAGGTGTAGATCATGTAGGCCAGGTGCGCCGGGCCGAGCTCCCCGCGCTCCGGGTTGGTGGCCGGCTCCTCCCGCCACTCCGCCGCGTCGAGCGCCAGCACCGGAACGCCGGTCCCCGCCAGCAGCTCCCCCGCCCGCGCGATCACCGGGGTGTGCGAGAGCACGACATCCGGCGCGCTGTCGTGCAGCATGTAGCGGAGCCGCTCGGCCGGGTAGGCGGGGTCGAGCGGCACGTACGCGCCGCCCGCCTTGAGCACCCCCAGCACCCCCACCACCATCTCCAGGCTGCGCTCGGCGCAGATGGCCACCAGGGCGTCGGGGCCCACGCCCAGCCGCCGGAGATGGTGCGCCAGCCGGTTCGCCCGCCGGTTCAGCTCGGCGTAGCTCAGCGCCTCGTCTTCGAACACCACCGCCACCGCGTCGGGGGTGCGCTCCACCTGCGCCTCGACCAGCTCGTGCACGCACGCGTGCCGCGGATACCCGGCCGGGGTGCGGTTCCACTCCTCCACCACCAGGCTGCGCTCCGCCCGGGGGAGCAGCGCCAGCCGGGCCACCGCCTGCGTGTCGCCGGCGGCCATCTGCTCCAGCACGTGCCGCAGGTAGCCCAGGTGCCGCTCCACCGTCGCCCGCTCGTAGAGCGAGGTGGCGTACTCGATCTCGCCCTCGATCCGCCCGTCGGCCTCCCACAGGTCCAGCGAGAGGTCGAACTTCGCGGTGGCCCGCTCGGCGCCCGGCACCTCGCCCAGCTCCACCCCCGGCAGCCTCAGCGTCTCCTGCGGGGCGTTCTGCCAGGCGAACACCACCTGGAAGAGCGGGGTGTGGGCCAGGCTGCGCGCCGGCTGCAGCAGGTCGACCACCTGCTCGAAGGGGATGTCCTGGTTGGCCTGCGCCTCCAGCGCCCGCCCCTTCACCCGCCCCAGCAGCTCCGCCACCGTGGGCGAGCCCGTCAGCTCCACGCGCAGCGCCAGCATGTTCACGAAGAAGCCGATCAGCCCCTCGATCTCCCGCCGCCCGCGGTTGGCCGTGGGCGTGCCGATCACCACCTCGTCCTGCCCCGCGAGCCGGCCGAGCACCGTGGCCCAGCCGGCGAGCAGCGTCATGAACAGCGTGGTGCCCTGCCGCCGGCTCAGCCCCTTCAGCGCCGCGGTCAGCCCCTCGTCCAGCACCACGCGCAGGTACGCGCCGGCGTGGTCCTGCCGCGGCGGACGCGGGTGGTCGGCCGGCAGCTCCAGCACCTCGGGGGCGCCGGCCAGCGTGTTCCCCCAGTAGGCGGCCTGCGCGTCGAGCACCCGGTTCCGCACCCAGCGCCGCTGCCAGGCCGCATAGTCGGCGTACTGTACCGGGAGCGCGGGGAGCGGGTCCGGCTCGCCGCGGCGGAAGGCGGCGTACAGCCGGCCCAGCTCGTCCATCAGCACGACCATCGACCAGCCGTCGGAGACGATGTGGTGCAGGGTCAGCAGCAGCACGTGGTCGTCTTCGGCCAGCCGGACCAGGCGGCCGCGGATCAGCGGCCCCCGCTCCAGGTCGAAGCGCGCGCCGTACTCCTCGGCCGTCACGCGCCCGAGCTCGCCCGGCGCGTCGCCGTGGCCGGCCAGGTCGTGCTCCACCAGCTGGAAGCGGCTCGTCGCGGCGTCGGCGATCCGCTGCTCGGGCTCGCCGTTCGTCGCCCCGAAGGTGGTGCGCAGCGACTCGTGCCGCGCCACCAGCCGGTCGAGGGCGCGCACCAGCGCGCCCCGGTCCAGCACCCCGCGCAGCCGCAGCCGCCGCGACATGTGATAGGTGCCGCCCAGCTCCTCGAGCCGTTCGAGGAACCAGAGCCGCTGCTGGGCGAACGAGAGCGGGAGCGGCCCGCTCCGCTCCGCCCGCTCGATCGGCGGCAGCTCCGCCCGCCCGGCCGACGGCAGCGCCTCCGCCAGCTCGTGCAGCACCGGCCGCGCGAAGACGACGCCCATCTCCAGCTCCACCCCCAGCGCCTGCCGGATGCGCGAGATCACCCGGACGGCGAGGAGCGAGTGGCCGCCCAGCTCGAAGAAGTCGTCGCGGCGCCCCACCCGCTCCACCCCCAGCACCTCGCTCCAGATCTCCGCCAGCGCCTGCTCGGCCTCGCCCGCCGGCGCCTCGTAGCCCCGCCGCGCGTACGCGTCGCCCTCCGGGGCGGGGAGCGCCCGCCGGTCCAGCTTTCCGCTGGGGGTGAGGGGGAAGCTCTCCAGCCGCACGTAGGCGGCCGGCACCATGTAGTCGGGGAGGCGCTCGCCCGTGTGCCGGCGCAGCGCCTCGGCCCCCACCGCCCCGGTCCCGAGCCAGTAGGCGACCAGCCTCTGGTCGCCCGGCCGGTCCTCGCGCGCGACCACCACGGCGTCGCGCACCGAGGGGTGCTCGCGCAGCCGCGTCTCCACCTCGCCCAGCTCCACGCGGAAGCCGCGGATCTTCACCTGGAAGTCGTTGCGCCCCAGGTACTCCAGCGTCCCGCCGGCGAGCCGGCGCCCCAGGTCGCCGGTGTGGTACAGCCGCGCTCCCGGCTCGCCGCCGAACGGATCGGGGAGGAAGCGCTCGGCCGTCAGCCCCGGCCGGCCGAGGTAGCCGCGCGCGACCTGCACCCCGCCGATGCACAGCTCACCGATCTCGCCGGCCGGCACCGGCCCGCCCTCCTCGTCGAGAACGTGGACTCGGCAGTTCGCCACCGGCTCGCCCAGCGGCACCGACCGGCCGGCGTAGCTCGACAGGTCGGCCGCGAGCCGGTGCCACGTCACCACCCCCGAGCACTCGGTGGGGCCGTAGGCGTTCAGGAACGCCGGCCGCGGCGAGCCGAGCTCCAGCAGCTTCTCCGGCCGCGCCGGCTCGCCGCCCAGTACGACGAGACGCATGCTCGCCAGCTCGCCGCCGGAGCTCGCGTCGATCAGCGCGTGGAACGCCGTGGAGGTGAGGTTCGCCAGCGTGAGCCCGCCGGCCTGGACCTGCGCGAGGATGCGGTGGGGATGGAACGGCTCGGCGGCCAGGTGCACCTGGCCGCCGGCGAAGAGGGGGCCGAACAGGTTCCGCTGGGTCAGGTCGAAGGCGTACGAGGTCGCGATCAGCACCCGGTCGCGCGGCGAGATCCCGGTCTCGCGGATGTACGCGTGGACCAGGTTCACCACGCCGCGATGCGCGACCATCACCCCCTTGGGCCGCCCCGTCGATCCCGAGGTGTAGATGACGTACGCCAGGTGCGCCGGGTCGAGCGCGCCGCGCCCGGGGTTGGTGGCCGGCCGCTCGTGCCACGCGGGCGCGTCGAGGAACAGCACCGCCGCGCGGGTGCCCGCGAGCGGCCCGTCTTCCGCGGCGGCGATCGCGCGCCGGGTCAGCACCACGCGCGGCGCGCTGTCGTCGATCATGTAGCGCAGCCGCTCGGCCGGATACGCCGGGTCGAGCGGGACGTAGGCGCCGCCCGCCTTGAGCACCGCCAGGAGCCCCACCATCATCTCCGGCCCGCGCTCCACGCAGACGCCCACCCGCGCCTCGGGCCCCACGCCGAGCGACCGGAGGTGGTGCGCCAGCCGGTTGGCCCGGGCGTTCAGTTCCGCATAGGTCAGCGACCCGTCGGCGGAGACCACCGCGACCGCGCCGGGGGTGCGCTCGACCTGCGCCTCGAACAGCTCGTGCAGGCACGTGTCGCGCGGGAACTCGGACCCGGTCTGGTTGCGCGTCTCCACGACGCGACGCCGCAGCGTTCGGAGTGTCACAGCTACACCTCGAGATTTCACGATCCCACGTCGTCGGGATCGATCGCTTCCATCTGTCAGGTCGCGGAGGCACCGCCACCTCCGGACGATCGCGGCCCGCCGGCCGCCGGCCCCGGCGAGGCCCGGCTTCGTGAACCGCGTTCCACCCTCCACGTGCAGCGCCCGCCGCGGCATCCGCGCGATCCGCTTCACGACGGGCAGCGCGTGGCCACCCGGCTCCGGAAAAACGGGCGCACGCGGGCCGCGGGCACCGTGTGCTCCGGCACCCGCCCGGCGGCTCCGCAGAGCGCCTGGACCTCCACCTCCGCCTCTCCCGTCCACCACGCCACCAGCCGCCGGGTCCGCATGCGCCGCGGCCCGGCCGGCGAAGAGCCGGGCTTCAGCTACACAGGCACGGGTACGACTTGTAGCCGCCGAGGTTCGGGTTCGGCTCCCACACCGGCGGCACGGACGGATTCGGGCCGAGCGTCTCGAAGGTCGCGAGCAGCGTCTCCAGGGCGATCTGGATCTCGGCGCGCGCGATGCTCGCCCCGGGGCAGCGATGCGGGCCGTGGCCGAACGCCAGGTGCGGGTTCGGCTGCCGCTCCCACTTCAGCTCGTGCGGGTCGGGGAAGCGGGCGGGGTCGCGGTTGGCGGCCTCCAGGAAGAGGATGACCCTCTGCCCCGTCCGGATCAGGTGCCCGGGGCCCCACTCGCCCGAAAGGTCCACGTCTTCGGTGGCATGGCGCCCGAGATGGCGGGTGGGCGTCACCAGCCGCAGCAGCTCCTCGGTCAGCCGCCGGCTCACCCCCGGGTTCGCCGCCACCGCCTCGCGCCAGGCGGACCACTCCGGGAACAGCCTCGGCACGCCGTCGCTGATCAGCTTCTGCGTGGTCACCCTGCCGGCCCCGAAGGCCGCCATGCAGTTGATGACGAGGTTCTCGTCGTCCTCGAAGGTTCCCGCGCTCAGGAACGCGCTGACCAGGTCGTCGGCGGGCGAGGCCTTGCGCGCGGCGACCATCTCCCGGAAGAAGTCGCCGAACCAGGTGATCTCCTGCATCCGGACGTTCAGGTAGCCGCTGGTGAGGTCGGCCATGTTCGACGACCCGCTCGCCAGCTTCGCCAGCCGGCCGGGGTCGTCGGCGGGAATGCTGAACACCCTGCAGACCGTCTGGAGCGCGTACGGCAGCGCGAAGTCGGCCACCAGGTCGAACCCGCCCCGCGCCGGCAGCGGCTGCAGCAACCCGGTCGCGAGCTCCCGGATCCAGCCGGACAGCTCCTGCATCTTGCGAGACGACTCCTGCAGGATCACCCGCTGGGCGCCGTGATGGTCGGGCCCGTCCGAGAAGATGATCTGCTTCTCGACCGCGTCCTGGATGAACGACCGCCGGGCCGGCCGGGCCCTCCCCTGGGCCGCGAAGCGCAGGTCGGAGGTGAACCGCCGGTCTTCGAGGATGCTGCGCACGGCCCGGTGGTCGGTCACGAGCCAGCAGTTGCCGGCGGGGTCCCACGCGACCCCGTCGCGGGCCCTCGCCCGGTCGTAGAGCGCGTGCGGAGCCCGGTAGGCGCCCAGCAGGGCGGCCATCCCCGGGTGATCGGGACTATCGAGGTTGGACACGCGTGCTCCGCGAGATCGGATCCGGACGATGCGTCGGGTGAATCGAGACTCGAAAATAGCGCCGCACGCAGAGGCGCAGAGTCACGGTGGGGCCGCCGGGTCTCCCCGCGGCTCCGCGGCTCTGCGCAAGACCGGGTTGCTCCCGGGTCCCCCGGCGCGTGCGGGTGCGGCTCCGCGCCGGGCGCCCGGAAGGGCGCCCGGCGTGGCTCCGCGGATCAGAACGGCCGGCGGCAGGGCACCTCCATCATCTCCTCCTCCGCCTGCGTGCCCTTCCAGGCCTCGATCTGCTCGGGCGACCAGGGGTGGTAGGCGCCGCCCTCGGTGGCCGCCTGGGGGAGCTCGATGCCCAGGCCGAGCCGCTCGATCGCCCACTGCTGGAACTTGTAGTGGTACGACATCACCGCCCCGCCGTTGCCGTGCGGCCTGTCCCACCGCGAGAGGAGCGAGTCGCCGAAGTGGAACTCCGAGACCTCGCCACCGCGCATGTGCCGGACGACCGGGTGCAGGAAGGCGGCGCACTCGGTGTCGGTGGGGTCCGACGGCCCGAAGAAGGTGGTGCTGGGCTCGGTGAAGTTGTGGAACCCGAACTCGAGCGTCATCAGCATCACGTGCTTGTCGCCCCAATCGCGCTCCATCGCCAGCTTCAGCGGGATCTCCTCGAGGACCTCGGCCCGGCTCCCGTCGGGCTCCACCAGCACCACGTCGCAGAGCACCCCGTACATCTGGAAGATGCCGTCGCCGATGCTGAAGCGCTGGTACATCCAGTCGAGGAACGCGTCCCAGTCGAGCGGGGCGAAGACGTGCCGCGGGTACTCGACGCCCTCGTAGCGCTCCTCGAGGATGTTGTGGAGCGAGCGGGCGTTGTAGCGGAAGCCGTGGATGAACCCCGACGCCGCCTTGTTGTCGTTGCTCCGCGTGGAGCCGCCGGTGTAGAACAGGTCGGGAACGTTCACCGACTCCCACTCGTTCGTCAGGCTGAGGTACTTGCCGTTCTTCCAGGTCTCGGGCCGCACGCTCTCGTCGTAGATCTCGTCGCTGGAGTACTTCCACCCGGTGCAGCGGATGATGCAGTCGTACTCGCGCGTGAGCTTGAGCGTGCCCGGCGGGTTCGCGTGCGGATAGTCGTACTCGTGGCTCGTCTCCAGCGCCCCGTTCGGAAGGCGGCGGATCGCGGTGATCCGCGGCGTCAGCACGGCGGCGAGCGACTTGAGCTGGTACAGGTCGAACAGGTTGTTGTTGATCGCCCGGACGTCGCCCACGAAGTGCGTGTCCCACGCGAACTTCACCGGGTGCTTGGCCAGGAGGTGCACCGTGGCCGCGCTCGCGGAGAGGTGGTCGGCGGTCTCGAACGCCGAGTTCCCCTGCCCCAGGATCCCCACCCGCTTGTTGCGGTACTGCTCGGGGTCGATGGAGTGGGTCTCGTAGGGGATGGTGTGCTCGATCCCGGGGATCTCGTCGGGAACGCAGGCCTTCACCGTGCCCATCGCCGAGATGAGCACCTCGCAGGTGTACTCGTCGCCGTCCTCGGTGCGGACGTGGAAGCGCCCGTTCTCGTCGCGCGAGATGTGGGCGGCCGCCTTGCCGTAGGCGATGTTCAGCTTGAAATGGTCGGCGAAGTCCTGGAAGTACCTGCAGATGTCGTCCGCGTGCGGGAACAGCTCGTCGGTGTACTCCGTGAACCGCATCTTCGGGTCGTCGGAGAGGAGCGAGTTCCAGTCGTGCCGCATGTTGAACTGATCTTCCTCGAACCAGTTGTACTTCTTGTTGATCGAGATCAGCTTGCGGTGCCGCGGCTGCTCCTCGAAGAACGAGCCCGCCCTGGCGTTCCGCTCGAGGATGACGTAGTCACGCCCCTTCTGCTGCAGGAAGTATCCCATCTGCAACCCCCCCGGCCCGGCGCCGAGGACGATGTACTTGTGATCCATTTCAGCTTTTCCTTCTGGTGGTGGTTCTGCGAGATCGTGACGAACGAGACCGCCTCTACCAGGCGGCCTGCCGGTTCACCACGGGGTACGACGACGGTTTACTGCGAGACCGGGGCGAGGTCGCCCGGAAAGTCGAACGGATCGGGGGTGGCCCGCGGCGACGGGCGTAGCGGGATCCTCTGCTGGAATGCCATCACGGAGATCGTCTCGTACAACGCCGTGTACGGGTCGCCCAGCACGAACGACCATGCCTCCGCCTCCGTGCGCGCCTCCACGAAGTAGACGACCCGCTGCAGCGACCCGTCCGGCGCCTCCACCACGCCTCCGAACCCGATCTCCGCCTTGCGGCTCCCCACGTAGCGGAGGTGGTCGGCCTTGAGCGCGGCGCGCGCCGACTCGCGGCGCGGGTCGACCAGGCAGGTGATCATGTAGGCCATCCCGGACCTCTCCTGAGCTAGCAATAGGGCCCGGCGCCCCACCGCCGGACCCGCCACATCGCCCGACGCATCCCACTCGGGCGCCACGCTGGGGGTAATCTGCTTACGCCACGATATATAAGAGAGTGCGTAACGCGCAAGTCCTCCACCTGCATTTCCGTCAGAAGTCCTGAATGGAGCGTTGCAACGTTACTCTGAATTTATCAAGGAAACGGCCGTTTCCGACGCATCTGCCCCCATACATCACAATTTGTCGCGCATCAGCGATGGAGGCTGGACCGGGGCGGCCGGGCCAGGGCCGCTGCACGGGTACGCCCGGGGTGTGGGGCGACCGCTGCCCATTCGGCAAAACCGGCGTCGTTGGTGTGAGTCGCTGAACGGCCTCGCCCTCGGACGATCGTTTGGCCGGAGTGCGCGAGACGCCTTTTGAAAAGCTCTCGCGAAGCCGCGGAAGCGTCGCGGAGGAAGCCACCGGGGCTCGCCGCCGTGACCGCGCGGCGCCGCGTGCGGCCGATCGTTTCCGGAGGGTATGATCCCGTCTCCGTCGGACCGAAGGTGCAGCCGGCCAACGGAACGGCCTTGCACGGAGTCGACGGAGAAAAGACGGGCAGGGGTCCGGCGGACACCGGGCCGCGACGTACCCGCACCGGGGCGGACCTGTCGGATGCGGGCAGAACCCGCGACAGGTGCCGCCATTCTTCACCGGATGGACGGAGGGTGTTCCACGCCTCGCGCGCCGTACGCGCGCGCCCTCCCCGTTCGGCCGCCCTGGGCGGCGGCATCGGCGGACGGATCCTTCCCGCCGCACTCCTGAGACCCGCCGGGAAGGGCGTTTGTTCCGGGAACGCCTCCGGTCGCCGGCCATTTACCGCTCTGTTACGGACGTAGCGCCGCAAGGACTTGCGCGTTTTGGGCCGCGGGGCGTAATTCATGTGTTCCTCTCATCCGAGCAGGAGCCCGGCCACGGTGTCGCGTGCCTCCAGCCGAGTCTGCCTCGAGCGGTGTCGCCGGCCCGTCCCAGCTTTGCCGTTCCTTCTCAGTCACCGCCTGTCGTGACCGAGGGCTCGGCCACGCACCCCCGTCCCGTTTCGATCCGGCAGTCACACCGGCCGCACCGCGAGGTGTCACGGCGGGGTGCCGCGGCATTTCCCGGTCACCATCACCACCCGAGGATCACGATGACCGACCTTCCGACCCGGCTGTCGCAGGGCAACACCAAGGTGACTTTCCGCGCCCGCGGTGAAGATGCGCGGGCAGAGCTCAGGGAAGCGATCGAGCGCAAGTACGTGCACGTGCTCTTCACGGAGACGCAGGGTGGCACCGAACTGGGCTTTCAGCTGGACGAGGCGCAGTCGGAGCTGGCGGGCGCGGACTGGGAGCGTGGGGAGGGAACCATCCGCCTGGTCGGCGACCTGAAGCTCGATGGCGTACCCGTACGGTGCGTGGCCGAGATCGACCTTGCCTCGGTCGAGGGCGTGGGGCGCCTGGAGCCCCGCGAGGTGAGCGCGGCGGCCTGACCGATGGCCGGGATGGCGGCTGGTGCCGGGCGGGGAGCTTCCGCGGTGGAAGCTGGAGACGGGACGATTGCGAAGAGCGAGTTCACCCCCAGGACGATCCGCGTGAACGCGGGCGACACGAACCGATGACGACGATCACGCATTTCCGACAGCCGCCGGCCACCGAGCCGGCCGCCACGCAGCCGGACGCCGTGCAGCCGGAGCCGGCCGTGCGCGCCGCCTGGCCGAGCGGCACGCGCCGCGCGCTGGAAACCCTCACCCCGTGGGCGATCATCGCCGCGGTGGTGGCCGCCTGGTGGGTGGCCGCCTCCGGGAGCCTGATCTTCCCCACGCCGCCCGAAACGGTGACGGGGCTGAAGGACCTGGTCA
>DASWMA010000202.1:0-4886 GCA_036399995.1 Longimicrobium sp.
CGGTGTTCGACACGGCGTTCCACCACACCCTCCCGGAGCGCGCCTTCCTGTACGCCATCCCGTACTCGCTCTACCGGCGGCACCGGGTGCGGCGGTACGGCTTCCACGGCACCTCGCACCGCTACGTCGCCCACCGCTACCGCCAGCTCACCGACACGCCGCGCTCGGAGACGCGACTCGTAACCCTCCACCTCGGCAACGGCTGCTCGGCGTGCGCGATCGCGGGCGGCGACTCGGTGGACACGTCGATGGGCTTCACCCCGCTGGAGGGGCTGGTGATGGGTACCCGCTCGGGCGACGTGGACCCGGCGGTGCTCGACTACATGGCCGAGAAGGAAGGCCTTTCGCCGCGCGACGTGGAGATGCTGCTGAACAAGCAGAGCGGGCTGCTGGGGATCTCGGGGCTCACCCACGACATGCGCGAGCTGCTGGCCGAGGCCGACGAGCACGACGACCGCCGCGCGCGCCTGGCCATCGAGCTGTTCGCCTATCGCACACGCAAGTACATCGGCAGCTACCTGACCGCGCTGGGCGGCGCGGACGCCATCTGCTTCGCCGGCGGCGTGGGCGAGAACGCCGCCGTGGTGCGCGCCATGATCTGCGAGGGCCTGCAGTTCCTGGGCGTGCGGCTGGACCCGGAAGCCAACGCCGCCACCGTGGGCGGCCGCGAGGGCCGCATCAGCGCCGAGGGCTCCACCCCCGAGCTGTGGGTGATCCCCACCGACGAAGAGCTGCTGATCGCCCGCGACACCTACCGCGTGGGGCACGGGCTCGAGGCGCGGTACTCGGGTGCGGGGGTACGGGGGTACGGGGGGTACGAGGGTACGGGGCCGTTCCGCGGCGCGGCGGGCCCTCTCCCTGGCGCTTCGCGCCTGTCCCTCCCCCAAAACAACCTGGGGGAGGGACCTGGGCTCGCTTCGCTCGCGGCTACTTCGTCGTGACGCGGGCCCATCGCCCTGCGCCACCGCCCGTGCGGCGTCGAAGTCCGCGAAGGCGGCGCGCAGGCGGACTGTGTGCCGTTGTAGCCGAGACTCGACTCGCATCTTCCCCCCAAAGCCCGACTCGCTCCACCACTACGGCACCTTCGCACCTCCGCACCTCCGCACCTCCGCACCTCCGCACCTCCGCACCTTCGCACCTTCGCACCTCCGCACCTCCGCACCTCCGCACCTCCGCACCTCCGCACCTCCGTACCTCCGTACCAAACCTCGGCCCCACCCTTGCAGCATCTACGTCCAAAGTGCTGTACGGATGCGACTTCTGAAGGGGCTTCGCCCATGATCCAGCGTACACCCGACACGCCCGACATCCCCGTGGAGGGGGAAGCACCCGCGAAGCCCGAGGGGCGGCGCGGACTGATCGGGCGGCTGATGCGGCGCAACCGGCTGCTCACCGACCGCGAGGCCGAGCTGCGCGCGCGCGAGGCCGAGCTGCTGGACCGCATGGCCACCGCGCTGGAGCGCTTCGGCCCCGACGCCGGCGAAGGCGACGACCTGCGCCACTTCCGCGAGGCGCGCGAGGCGCTGGCCGGGCTCTTCCTGCTGGTGATCGCCGGTGAGTTCAACTCGGGGAAGTCGAGCTTCATCAACGCGCTGCTGGGCGAGCGCGTCCTTCCCGAAGGGGTGACGCCCACCACCGACCGGATCAACCTGCTGCGCCACGGCCCGCAGGTGACCGAGACGATGCTGGAAGCGTACCTCCTGGAGCGCACCCACCCGGCGCCGCTTCTCTCCGACCTCAACATCGTGGACACGCCGGGGACCAACGCGGTGATCCGCGAGCACGAAGAGCTCACGCGCGACTTCGTCCCCCGCTCCGACCTGGTGCTGTTCATCACCAGCGCCGACCGCCCCTTCACCGAGAGCGAGCGCGCCTTCCTGGAGCAGATCCGGGCGTGGGGGAAGAAGGTGGTGATGGTGGTGAACAAGATCGACCTGCTCGAGAAGCCCGAAGAGCGCGAGCAGGTGCTCACCTTCGTGCGCGACAACGCCGAGCAGGTGCTGGGCGAGGTGCCGATGGTGTTCCCCGTGAGCGCCCGCCACGCCCAGCGCGCCCGCGAGGCTGGCGACGAGGGCGGGTGGGCCGGCAGCGGGTTCGCCGCCATGGACGACTGGCTGGTGAACACGCTCGACCAGCAGGAGCGCGTCCGCCTCAAGCTGCTGAACCCGCTGAACGTGGGGCTGCGGCTGGCCGGGAAGTACAAGACGCTGGCCTTCGAGCGGCTGAAGATGCTGGCGGAGGACGTGGCCACGCTGCAGAACATCGACACGCAGCTCGCCGCCTTCCACCAGGAGATGCTGCGCGACTACGAGCCGCGGCTCTCCCGGCTCGACGCCATGCTCAACGACATGGAGCTGCGGGGGATGAACTTCTTCGACGACCAGATCCGCTTCGGGCGGATCCGGTCGCTGATGCGCTCCGACCAGATCCGCACCGACTTCGAGCGCGCGGTGGTGGGCGACACCCCGCGCGAGATCGACGACGAGGTGGGGCGGATCGTGGACTGGATCGTGGAGCGCAACCTGAAGCTCTGGCAGGACCTGGGCAGCTACATCGAGCGGCGGCAGATCTCCCGCCACCGCGAGGGGATGATCGGCGACGTGGGCGGCGGCTTCAGCTACAACCGGCAGGCGCTGCTCGACTCGATCGGCCGCACCAGCCGCGAGGTGGTGGGCAGCTACAACCGCGAGGCCGAGTCGCGCAAGCTGGCCGAGGAGGTGCGCGCCGGCGCGGGAACGGCGCTGGCCGCCGGCGTGGGCGCGGTGGGGCTGGGCACGCTGGTGGCCACGGTGCTCACCGGCGCCGCGGCCGACCTCACCGGCATCCTGATGGCCACGGCGCTGGCGTTCACGGGGCTCTACGTGATCCCCGCGCGCCGCGCGCAGGCCAAGCGCGAGTTCAGCACCAAGATCACCGAGCTGCGCCAGCGGCTGAAGGACGCGCTCACCCGCCAGGTGCACGCGGCGGTGAACGAGAGCACCGAGAAGGTGAACGAGTCCATCGCCCCCTACCGCCGCTTCGTGCTGGTGCAGCAGGACCAGCTCAACGAGGCCCGCGCCGAGCTGGTGGCCGCCGAAGACGCGCTGCTGCGGCTGAAGGCGGAGATCGAGAAGCTCTGAACCGCGGAAGCGAGGTACGGAGGTACGGAGGTACGGAGGTACGGAGGTACGGAGGTACGGAGGTACGGAGGTACGGAGGTACGGAGGTACGGAGGGGAGGGACCGGGGGGAAGATGCGAGTAAACTCGCGGCTACAACGGCACGCAGTCCGCCTTCGCGGACTTCTCGATGGCAGAGGGCGGCCCGGTGCGATGCGCCTCATGCCGCGACCGAGGTAGCCGCGAGCGAAGCGAGCCCCCGTCCCCCCCCCAGGTTGTTTGGGGGAGGGACAGGCGCGAAGCGCCAGGGAGAGGGCCCCGCGGCGCCGCGGGACACCCCGTATCGCTGTACCGCGGTGGAATGGAATCGCGAAGCGCCGCCGGAGGGATGCTCCGGCGGCGCCTCGTACCATCCATGGGGGAGGTGGATGTCCTTTCTCCCGCCCCGCTTTTCTGTCGGGAACCACACCCCTTTCCGAGACGGCCGCGGCACAGCACCGCGCCAGGAAAGCCCCCGCGGCGCAGGCGGTGGAGCAGGGTGTGAACGTGAGCGCATACGCGCAGCACTGCGCCGAGTCGCTCGCGCGCGGGTCCAGCCCTGCCCACGTGCAGCAGGATCTCGTGGAGCGCGGCCTTCCGCCGGGTGTGGCGGCGCAGCTGGTGGCAAGCGCTACCCGGCGCCCTGCCCCGGCCGATGACGATGCGGGCGAGCTGATCACCATGGGCGTGGGGCTGCTGGTGCTGGGTGCCGTGATCACGGGGATCACCTATTCGGCCGCGAGCGGAGGCGGAACGTACGTCCTCACCACCGGCCTGTTCGTGGTGGGGGTGATCAAGATCCTCCAGGGAATCGCCCACGGGGCCCGCGGCTGACGAAGCCGCGCCGCGAAGCAGAAAACGGCGGCGGCCCCCAAGGAGCTGGAATTCACGCAGAGGAGCAGAGAGCTTCGGGCGGTTCTCTGTTTCTCTGCCGCGCTGCGTGAGCCGCTCTTCTCGATCGATTCCGAACGATCCCCGGCGGATCGGCGTCACGGGTCCGCGCGGTGGTGGCCCGGCCCGGCCGCGCATCTCGCGGTGGGGAGAGAGAATTCGTTCACACGTGAAGCATCCCCCTTGTGCGCGCGCGGAGCGTCGCCCAAGCTTAGCCGCATGCGTACCCGAACCCTGGCCGCCGCGCTCCTCGCGCTGGCGCTGCTTCCCGTTTCGCCGCCGCCCGCACCCGCGCAGGAGGGGGTGGGCGAATACCGCGGCGCCGCCGCGCTGGGCCTGAGCCTGCGCCGCCTGGGCACCACCAAGCGCGTGCTGATGGTGGGCGCCCACCCCGACGACGAAGACACGCAGCTGCTGGCCGGCCTGGCGCTGGAGCAGGGCGCCGACGTGGCCTACCTGTCGCTCACCCGCGGCGAAGGCGGGCAGAACGGGATCGGGCCCGAGCTGCACGAGGCGCTGGGGGTGCTGCGCACCGAAGAGCTGCTGTCCGCCCGCCGCGTGGACGGCGCGCGCCAGTTCTTCACCCGCGCCTACGACTTCGGCTTCAGCAAGAACGCCGACGAGGCGTTCCGCCACTGGCCGCGGCAGGAGCTGCTGCGCGACGTGGTGGGGGTGATCCGCCTGTATCGCCCCGACATCGTGGTGGCCGTGTTCAGCGGCACCCCGCGCGACGGGCACGGCCAGCACCAGGTGAGCGCCATCGTCGCCCGCGAAGCCTTCGGCCTGGCGGGCGACCCCGCGCAGTTCCCCGAGCAGGTCCGCGCCGGGCTGCATCCCCACAAGCCGGCCAAGTTCTACC